>NZ_JBNCAB010000023.1:0-84586 GCF_049805555.1 Burkholderia sp. DN3021
CCGCGTGGGCCGCCGCGCCGCTCGCCCGCGCGCAGCTCGATGCGCGCCTCACCGAACTGCTCGCGATGCCGGACGGCGCGGCCGCGCCGTCCGAGGAGCAACTGAAGCGCGCGCTGCGGCAACTGCGCGCCGAGGCGTTCGGCGCGGTCGCGGAGCGCGACCTGCGCGGGCTGGCGGACGTCGCCGAGGTGACGGGCGCGATGACCGATCTCGCCGAAGTGGCCGTGCAGCGCTCGCTGGCGCTGCTGTCGGCCGAACTCGAGGCGCAGTACGGCGAGCCGCGCGGCGCCGACGGCCAACGCGTCGTGCTCGGTGTAGTCGGGATGGGCAAGCTCGGCGGCCGCGAGCTGAACGTGTCGTCGGACATCGACCTGATCTTCGTGTACGAGGACGACGGCGAGACGACCGGCGGCGCGCGCGCGCCGCTGTCCACGCAGGAATACTTCACGCGGCTCGGCCGGCGCCTGATCGGCGTGCTGTCCGAGGTCACCGCCGACGGCTACGTGTTTCGCGTCGACATGCGGCTGCGCCCGAACGGCGATTCGGGGCCGCTCGTGTGCAGCATCGGGATGCTCGAGGAATATTTCTACGTGCAGGGGCGCGAGTGGGAGCGCTATGCGTGGATCAAGGGGCGGCTCGTGTCGGAAGGCGACAGCGATGCGGCGCGGCGGCTGGAGTCGCAGCTCGAGTCGATCGTCAAGCCGTTCGTGTACCGCCGCTATCTCGATTTCGGCGTGATCGGCGCGATCCGTTCGCTGCACCAGCAGATTCGGCAGGAAGCCGCGCGCCGTGCGTCGATGCGCCCCGACAAGGCCGACGACATCAAGCTCGGCCGCGGCGGGATTCGCGAGATCGAGTTCAGCGCGCAGGTGTTCCAGCTGATCCGCGGCGGCCAGGATGCGGAATTCCGCGTGCGGCCGACGCTCGCGGTGCTGCGCCATGCGCAGGCGCGCGGGCTGATCGGCGAGGACGTGTGCGCACGCCTGACCGACGCTTACCAATTCCTGCGTACGCTCGAGCACCGGCTGCAGTACCGCAACGACGCGCAGACGCACGCGATGCCGGTCGAGCCCGACGAACGCGCGGCATTGGCCGCGTCGCTCGGCTTTGCCGACTATGCGGCGCTGATGACGGTGCTGGACGAGTACCGGAACTTCGTCGAGGCGCAGTTCGACCAGATCTTCGCGGACAAGGTGAACGGCGCGCCCTGCGGCGCAGGCGAAGAGACGGCCGCCGCGTGGATCTGGAGCGGCGCGCTCGCCGACGACGGCGAGGACGACGCGCTCGCGGCCCGCCTCGACGGCCTCGGCTTCGCCGATCCGGCGGCGGTGCTCGCGCGGCTGCGCGCGGTCTGGCAATCGTCGCGCTACACGGGCCTGCCGGAAAAGAGCCGGCACCGCTTCGACCGCGTTGCCCAACGCGCGCTGGAGGCCGCGCCGCGGATCGACGCCGCGCGCCGCGACGACACGATCGTGCGCCTGTTCGACCTGCTCGAGACGGTCAGCCGGCGGGGCGTCTATCTCGCGCTGCTGACCGAATATCCGGCCGCGCTCGACCGCGTGCTGTCGGTGCTCGGCGCGACGCGCTGGGGCGGCGGTTACCTGATCCGCCACCCGCAACTGCTCGACGAACTGCTCGACGACGAGGCGATCGCGAGCCCGTTCGACTGGCCCGCGTTCAAGGACGCGCTGCGCGCGCGCCTCGCGGCGGCCGACGGCCCCGAGCAACAGATGGACCTGCTGCGGCACGCGCAGCACGCGGAGGTGTTCCGGATCCTGCTGATCGATCTTGCCGGGCAACTGTCGGTCGAGCACGTGAGCGACCGGCTGTCCGAGCTGGCCGATGCGGTGCTCGACGTGACGATCGAGGTCGTCTGGTCGCAGCTCGCGAAGCGCCATCGCGACGTGCCGAAATTCGCGGTGATCGCGTACGGCAAGCTGGGCGGCAAGGAGCTCGGCTACGCCTCGGATCTCGACCTGATCTTCCTGTACGACGACCCCGACGAGCGCTCGGCGGACGTCTACACGACCTTCACGCGGCGGCTCATCACGTGGCTCACGACGGCGACCGGCGCGGGCGCGCTGTTCGACATCGACCTGCGGCTGCGGCCGAACGGCGAGGCCGGGCTGCTCGTCACCGATCTCGACGCGTTCCGCCGCTACCAGCTGCGCGAGGGCGACGCCGCGAACACCGCGTGGGTATGGGAGCACCAGGCGCTGACGCGCGCCCGCTACAGCGCGGGCGACGCGCAGATCGGCGCGGACTTCGAGGCGATCCGCCAGCAGGTGCTGACGACGCCGCGCGACGGCGGCGTGCTCGCGAAGGAGATCGTCGACATGCGCGGCAAGGTGTTTGCCGGTCACCCGAACCAGACCGAGCTGTTCGACCTGAAGCACGATCGCGGCGGGATGGTCGACATCGAGTTCATCGTCCAGTACTGGGTGCTGCTGCACGCGTCGAGCGACGCCGAGCTGATCCGCAACACCGGCAACATCGCGCTGCTGCGCGAGGTCGCGCGCTTCGGGCTGATGGGCGAGGACGAGGCCGAACGCGTCGGCGCGGCCTACCGCAAGTACCGGAAGCTGCAGCACAAGCTGCGACTCGACGGGATGGAGAAGGCGCGCGTCGATCCGGCCGTGGTGGCAGACGAGCGGGCGGCCGTGACGGCGCTGTGGACGCGTGTGTTCGGGGCGGTTGAAACGAACGTTTGAACGAGGGGCGGGGCGGGTTGCGGGCGCTCCGTCCGCAGGCGCTTTGCCGTGAAAGCCGAACGGTGCGAGCCCGTTCGGCGTGGACGGGACAGTGGGGCAGCCCGACGGCCGCGTCAGGCCGCCAGCATTTCCTTCGCGTGCTTGCGCGTCGTCGCCGTGATCTCGAGCCCACCGAGCATCCGCGCGACTTCCTCGATCCGGTTGGCGCGGTCGAGCGCGACGACCGTCGACACCGTGCCGCCGCGGTCGTCGGCGCCCTTCGCGACCTGGAAGTGGTGGTCGCCGCGCGCAGCGACCTGCGGCAGGTGCGTCACGCACAGCACCTGGCGGTCGCGCCCGAGCTGGTGCAGCAGGCGGCCGACCACTTCGGCGACGCCGCCGCCGATCCCCGTATCGACTTCGTCGAAGATCAGCGTCGGCGTCGGGCTCGCCGCGCTCGCGATCACGGCGAGCGCGAGGCTGATCCGCGCGAGCTCGCCACCCGACGCGACCTTCGCGAGCGGCCGCAGCGGCACGCCGGCGTGCCCGGCGACCCGGAACTCGACCTGCTCGAGCCCGTGCGGGCCGCCGTCGGCGAGCGGCACGAGCGCGACTTCGAAACTTCCGCCCGCCATCGACAGTTCCTGCATGCCGGCCGTGACGGCCGTGCCCAGTGCCTTGGCGGCCTGCGCGCGCGCCTTCGACAGGTGTTTCGCGTCGGCGAGATAGGCTTCCCGCGCCTTGGCCTGCGCCGCCTCGAGCGCGCCGAGATCGGCGGCCGCGTCGAGCGCGGCGAGCTGCGCGCGGCGAGCCGCATGTTCTTCGTGCAGCGTGTCGGGCGGCAGCCGGAACTTGCGGGCGGTCGAGTGCAGCGCATCGAGACGCGTTTCGACCTGCGCGAGCCGCTCGGGATCGAGATCGACGCGCTGCGCATAGTGCGATAGCGAATAGACGGCTTCCTGCAGCTGGATTTCGGCCGGTTCGAGCGACGCGAGCGCGTCGCCGAGCGCGGTGTCGTAGTCGGCGAGGCTGCGCAGCTTCGACACGATCGCGCCGAGCTGCGCGAGCATCGCGTCGTCGGACTCGGACAGCGCGTTGAGCGCGCCACGCACGCCTTCGATCAGGTTCGCCGAATGCGACAGGCGCTTGTGCTCGTTGCTGACTTCGTCCCATTCGCCGGCTTGCGGCGCGAGCTTGTCTAGCTCGGCGAGCTGCCACGCGAGCTTTTCGCGTTCGAGCTGCAGCTCGCGCTCGTGCGCCTTCGCGGCGTCGATCGCCTGCGTCGCGTCGCGCCAGACGCGCCACGCGCGCGCGACGTTCGCGGCATCGGCGACGAGCCCCGCGTGCGTGTCGAACAGCTCGCGCTGCGCATCGGGCCGCATCAGCAGCTGGTGCGCGTGCTGGCCGTGGATGTCGACGAGCATCTCGCCGAGTTCGCGCAGTTGCGCGAGCGTCGCGCTGGTGCCGTTGATGAACGCGCGCGAACGGCCGTTCGCGTCGATCACGCGGCGCAGCATCACGGTGTCCTCGGCGTCGAACGCGTGTTCGTCGAGCCAGCGCGCGACACGATCGTGCGGCGTGAATTCGGCCGTGATGTCGGCGCGGCCGCAGCCGGTGCGCACGACGCTCGCGTCGGCACGTTCGCCGAGCGCGAGGGCGAGGGCGTCGATCAGGATCGATTTCCCGGCGCCGGTTTCGCCGGAAAAGACGGAAAAGCCGCTGTCGAATTCGAGATCGAGCGCGGCCACGATGACGAAGTCGCGGATCGAGAGGTGGCGGAGCATGGTGTCGGGCGGTGGGGCGTCAGGACGCTGCGTCGTCGTCTTCGTTCGACGCGTGTTCGTTCCAGTGCAGCTTCTTGCGCAGCGTCGCGTAGTAGCTGTAGCCGATCGGGTGCAGGAACGGCACCGTGTGCTTCGAGCGGCGCACCTCGATCGTGTCGTTCAGTTCGAGCGAGGTGAACGACTGCATGTCGAAGTTCACGTTGACGTCGCGCCCGCCGACG
Organism: Burkholderia sp. DN3021; assembly: GCF_049805555.1. Classification (NCBI taxonomy): domain Bacteria; kingdom Pseudomonadati; phylum Pseudomonadota; class Betaproteobacteria; order Burkholderiales; family Burkholderiaceae; genus Burkholderia; species Burkholderia sp. DN3021. Next base: position 4,696 of record NZ_JBNCAB010000023.1, read on the forward strand.
ATCTGGATCGCGATCTTCGAATCGTCGGGCAGCACGATCGGCCGGTTCGACAGCGCGTGCGGCGCGATCGGCACGAGCACGATGCCCTGAAGCTGCGGATGGAGGATCGGGCCGGCCGACGACAGCGCGTACGCGGTCGAGCCCGTCGGCGTGGCGACGATCAGGCCGTCCGAACGCTGGTTGTACATGTACCGGCCGTCGACCGACGCGCGCAGCTCGACCATCCCGGAGAAGCCGCTGCGGTTCACGACGACGTCGTTGAACGCGAGCGCGTGGTAGATCGGTTCGCCGTCGCGCACGATCCTGGCCTCGAGCAGCGAGCGCTCCTCGCGCTCGAACTTGCCCGCCAGCATCACGGGGACGAGCGCGTGCATGTCGGCCGCCGCGATGTCCGTGATGAAGCCGAGCCGCCCGTGGTTGATCCCGATCAGCGGTGTCCGGTACGGCGCAAGCTGGCGGCCGATGCCGAGCATCGTGCCGTCGCCGCCCAGCACGACCGCCACGTCCGCGCGCGCCCCGATTTCGGCCGGGGTGAGCGCCGGATAGCCGGCGATGCCGAACTCGCGCGCGGTATCGCCTTCGAAGACGACCTCGAAGCCCAGCTTCGCCAGGCTGGCAGCCAGGGTGGCGAGCGGCTCGGCGATGCCGGGCGTGTTGCTCCGGCCGACGAGCGCGACGGTGTTGAACTGATTACCGGTTTTCATGCCGGCATTACACCATAGCTCGTTGACGAAAAGAACCGGATGTGCGCGGACGGGGCCGGATCGGGCCGGCCCGCGCAACGGTGGCCGACGCCACTCGCCGCGGTCGCGTGGTTGCGCTAAAATTTTCCACCATGCTAGATCCTCGCGCACGAACCCTCCTGAAAACCCTGATCGAACGGTATATCGCCGACGGTCAGCCAGTCGGATCGCGCACGTTGTCCCGTTATTCCGGGCTCGAGCTGAGCCCGGCGACGATCCGCAACGTGATGTCCGACCTGGAGGAACTCGGCCTCGTGTCGAGCCCGCACACGTCGGCCGGCCGCGTGCCGACGCCGCGCGGCTACCGGCTGTTCGTCGACACGATGCTGACGGTCGAGGCGCCGATCGACGCCGAGGCCGTCGCGCGGCAGGTGCAGAACACGCTGCAGGCCGGCGAGCCGCAGCAGCGGGTGGTGGCCGCCGCCGCGAGCGTGCTGTCGAACCTGTCGCAGTTCGCGGGCGTCGTGCTGACGCCGCGCCGTAGCCACGTGTTCAAGCAGATCGAGTTCATGCGCCTGTCGGACAAGCGCATCCTGCTGATCATCGTCACGCCCGAGGGCGACGTGCAGAACCGGATGCTCGCGACGCCGCGCGACTATTCGCCGTCGCAGCTGACCGAGGCGTCCAACTACATCAACGCGCATTTCGCCGGCCTGTCGTTCGACGAGGTGCGCCGCCGCCTGCGCGACGAGATCGACCAGTTGCGCGGCGACATGACCACGCTGATGCATGCGGCCGTGACGGCCAGCACCGAGGTGCCCGATACCGAGGACACCGTGCTGATTTCCGGCGAGCGCAACCTGCTCGAGGTGGCGGATCTTTCCTCCGACATGGCGCGGCTGCGCAAGCTGTTCGACGTGTTCGACCAAAAGACGGGCCTCCTGCAACTGCTCGACGTGTCGAGCCACGCCCAGGGCGTGCAGATCTTCATCGGCGGCGAATCGACGCTCGTGCCGATCGAGGAAATGAGCGTCGTCACCGCGCCTTACGAGGTGAACGGGCAGATCGTCGGCACGCTCGGCGTGATCGGCCCGACCCGCATGGCGTACAACCGCGTGATACCGATCGTCGACATCACCGCGCGCCTGCTGTCGCTCACGCTGAGCCAGCAGTAGCCGGCAGTAGCCAGCGGTAACCAGCCCGATCCCGCCCCGTCATCGTGCCGCGGCGCCGCCTGCGCCGACAGTCGGCCGAACGGCACGGGGCGGCCCGCTATAATTGAGAGCCGTCCGGTCCCGTGCCCCGAGCACGTTCTTGCCCATGCGTTTCGATCTTGAGCCGCCTTCGAGCACCGCGGCCGCCCATCGTATCGGCGTGCTGCTGATCAATCTCGGCACGCCCGACGCCCCCACGCCGCGCGCGGTGCGGCGCTATCTGGCCGAATTCCTGTCGGATCCGCGGGTCGTCGAAATCCCGCAGGCCGTCTGGCAGGTGCTGCTGCGCACGCTGATCCTGCCGCTGCGCGGCCGCGCGTCCGCGAAGAAATACGCGGCCGTATGGATGCCCGAGGGCTCGCCGCTGCGCGTGCACACCGAGCGCCAGACCGACGGCGTGCGGCATCTGCTCGTGTCGAACGGCTATCACGTGCTGGTCGATTACGCGATGCGCTACGGCAGCCCGAACATTGCGCACGCGCTCGCGCAGTTCAAGCGCTCGGGTGTCGAGCGCGTGCTGCTGATGCCGATGTATCCGCAATACTCGGCATCGACCACGGCCACCGCGTTCGATGCCGCATTCGGCGCGCTCGCGCGCATGCGCAACCAGCCGGAGGTGCGCACGGTGCGGCACTACGCCGACCATCCGGCCTACATCCATGCGCTTGCCGAACAGGTGCGCCAGTACTGGGCGCAGCACGGCCGGCCCGACTTCGCGGCCGGCGACAAGCTCGTGCTGAGCTTTCACGGCGTGCCGAAGCGCACGCTCGACCTCGGCGACCCCTATCACGACCAGTGCCAGCAGACGGGCGCGCTGCTGATGGCCGCGCTCGGGCTGTCGACGACCGAATGCCGCGTCACCTTCCAGTCGCGCTTCGGCAAGGCCGAATGGCTGCAGCCGTATACCGCGCCGACGTTGCGCGAGTTCGGCGAGGCCGGCGTGCGGCGGGCCGACGTGTTCTGCCCTGGCTTCACGGCCGATTGCCTGGAGACGATCGAGGAGATCGGGATGGAAGTACGCGACGAATTCCTCGCCGGCGGCGGCAAGGCATTCCACCGCATTCCATGCCTGAACGGCGCGCCCGCGTGGCTCGGCGCGATCGGCGAGATCGTCGCCGAGAACCTGCAGGGCTGGCCCGTCAGGGCCGCGCAGCCCGAAGCGGTGAGCTGACATGGAACGAATCGCGCGCTCGCTTCATTCGCTGCGCCCCGGGGAGGCGGTCGGCCTCCTTGTGGCGGCCCGGCGGAGGCTGACGTGAAACGCCCCCCACGCTCTCTTTGTTCGCTGCCCCCCGAGGGGGCGGTCAGCCTCCTTGGGGCGGCCCGGCGGAGGCTGACATGAACTACAAGATTTCCACGCAACCGGGCGCGAAGCTGCGCATCGACAAATGGCTGTGGGCGGCCCGGTTCTTCAAGACGCGCTCGCTCGCGACCGATGCGGTCGACAAGGGGCACGTGAAGATCGGCGGCGCGGCGGTCAAGCCCGCGAAGGAGGTGCGCGTCGGCGACGAGGTCGAGATTGCGATCGACGGCATCGTCTGGCACATTGCCGTGCTGGGCGTGTGCGACGTGCGCGGACCGGCGAGCGTCGCGCAGACGCTTTACGAGGAAACGGAAGCGGGGCGGGCCGCGCGGCTCGCCGAACTGGAGCGGCGCCGCACGTATCGCGAGCCGGCGGCCGAACTGCACGGCCGGCCGACGAAGCGCGATCGGCGCATCATCGACAGATTTTCTGGTGGGAGCTGAACATCTGGTCGAAGGTCGCCCGCGCGCTTCCGTATTCGGTCGTGCGGTCGGTAACGGCTCCCGACAGGCAGATGGTGGTGGTGCCGGCAATGAGTACCAGCGCGACCAACGATATCGCAAAGGTCAGTTTCACGGTACTCCCCCTCGAAAGAAGGGTAAAAGCGGCGCCAGGTGGATGTAAGGCGACGGTCAGCTAGGGTAAACACGCTTTTCCGACGCTTGAGTGGAGTGTAGTGCAGCGGGCCTGTGCCAAGCTAGTAGTTGCCACGTAAGCGTTGTTACAGGCCGTTTCGCCCGATCTGGCGGACTATGCGAGGCCTGCACCGGCGGAGCGAGCGGTTGTTTCGCGGTATTGGAGAATGCCGGCGAATAACCGTCTTGAAATCGCAGTTTTCGTCCTTATTTGCACCAACGATGTGCGGTGCCGCCGGGTATACGATCCGGCGGTTGCCGATTTGGCTTCAACCTCTAATCGACTTTCAGCGACATGGAAAATACGCAAGAGAACCCGGCTACCCAATCGGCCGAAGACATCGGCAGCGAGAAGCAGGCGGCGCAAGGCGCTGCTCCCGCCGCCGAAGCAGCCGACGCGGCGCTCGCGGAGGCTCAAGCCAAGGTCGCCGAGCTGCAGGAGAGCTTCCTGCGGGCGAAGGCCGAGACCGAGAACGTGCGCCGCCGCGCGCAGGACGACGTCTCGAAGGCGCACAAGTTCGCGATCGAGAGCTTCGCGGAACACCTGCTGCCCGTGCTGGACAGCCTGGAAGCGGCCGTCAGCGATACGTCCGGCGACATCGCGAAGGTGCGCGAAGGCGTCGAACTGACGCTGCGCCAGCTGACGAGCGCGCTCGAGAAGGGCCGCGTCGTCGCGATCAACCCGGTCGGCGAGAAGTTCGATCCGCACCAGCACCAGGCGATTTCGATGGTGCCGGCCGAGCAGGAGCCGAACACCGTTGTCACGGTGCTGCAAAAGGGCTATACGATCGCCGACCGCGTGCTGCGTCCGGCGCTCGTCACCGTCGCGCAGCCGAAGTAAGGCTGCAGCGATGGTTCCCGCCGGCGTCGATCCGGCCGCGTTCGACGCGTTCGACATGCAGGCGCTGGCCGCCGACACGTTCGACGCGGGGATCGAAGGCGCCGGCGACGCGCTGGCGGTGGTGTTCTTCTGGGGCGTCGACTGCTTCAACTGCGAGATCGCGAAGAAGGCGATGCTCGCTCAGCCCGATGCAATTCGCGCGCTGGACCTGAAGTGGTTCCATTGCAACGTGTACGAACACCATCAGCTCGGGCGCCGCTTCGGGCTGCACGGCGTGCCGACGTGGTTCTTCTTCCACCGTGGCAAGCGCCTCGGCCGCGCGACGGGCTGGCATGGGCTCGCGCAGTTCCAGGCGGCAGTTTCGGCGGCGCGCGCGAAGATCGCGGCGGCGGGGCATGTTCCGGCGGCCGGCGATCCGGTAGCCGGCGGCGATTGAAAAAATTTAATATCCGCATCGCTTGTCGGGTCTTGAAAACGGACCGGACGGACGCATGTCGGGAACAGAGTTGAATTCTGGCGCGCGAAACCGCCAAAAAAAGCGGGGTTTCGCGCAGCAAACAGGCATTTCTGGAGATTAGGAAAAATGGGAAAGATCATCGGTATTGACCTCGGCACCACGAACTCGTGCGTTGCCATCATGGAAGGCAACCAGGTCAAGGTCATCGAGAACTCGGAAGGCGCGCGCACCACGCCGTCGATCATCGCGTACATGGACGACAACGAAGTGCTCGTCGGCGCGCCGGCCAAGCGTCAGTCGGTGACCAACCCGAAGAACACGCTGTTCGCGGTGAAGCGCCTGATCGGCCGCCGCTTCGAAGAGAAGGAAGTTCAGAAGGACATCGGCCTGATGCCGTACACCATCATCAAGGCCGACAACGGCGATGCATGGGTCGAGGCACATGGCGAAAAGCTCGCGCCGCCGCAGGTTTCGGCGGAAGTGCTGCGCAAGATGAAGAAGACGGCCGAAGACTACCTCGGCGAGCCGGTCACGGAAGCCGTGATCACGGTGCCGGCTTACTTCAACGACAGCCAGCGCCAGGCGACCAAGGATGCCGGCCGCATCGCGGGCCTCGAAGTCAAGCGGATCATCAACGAGCCGACAGCGGCCGCACTCGCGTTCGGTCTCGACAAGGCCGAGAAGGGCGACCGCAAGATCGCCGTGTATGACCTCGGCGGCGGCACGTTCGACGTGTCGATCATCGAGATCGCGGACGTCGACGGCGAAATGCAGTTCGAAGTGCTGTCGACCAACGGCGACACGTTCCTCGGCGGCGAGGACTTCGACCAGCGCATCATCGATTACATCATCGGCGAGTTCAAGAAGGAGCAGGGCGTCGACCTGTCGAAGGACGTGCTCGCGCTGCAACGCCTGAAGGAAGCCGCCGAAAAGGCGAAGATCGAGCTGTCGTCGAGCCAGCAGACCGAAATCAACCTGCCGTACATCACGGCGGACGCGTCGGGCCCGAAGCACTTGAACCTGAAGATCACCCGCGCGAAGCTGGAAGCGCTGGTGGAAGACCTCGTCGAGCGCACGATCGAGCCGTGCCGCATCGCGATCAAGGACGCGGGCGTCAAGGTGTCGGACATCGACGACGTGATCCTGGTCGGCGGCCAGACCCGCATGCCGAAGGTCCTGGAGAAGGTGAAGGAGTTCTTCGGCAAGGATCCGCGCCGTGACGTGAACCCGGACGAAGCCGTCGCGGTTGGCGCGGCGATCCAGGGCCAGGTCCTGTCGGGCGACCGCAAGGACGTGCTGCTGCTTGACGTGACCCCGCTGTCGCTCGGCATCGAGACGCTCGGCGGCGTGATGACGAAGATGATCAGCAAGAACACGACGATCCCGACGAAGCACGCGCAAGTGTATTCGACGGCGGACGACAACCAGGGCGCCGTGACGATCAAGGTGTTCCAGGGCGAACGCGAAATGGCGGCGGGCAACAAGCTGCTCGGCGAGTTCAACCTCGAAGGCATCCCGCCGGCACCGCGCGGCGTGCCGCAGATCGAAGTGACCTTCGACATCGACGCGAACGGCATCCTGCACGTCGGCGCGAAGGACAAGGCGACCGGCAAGGAAAACAAGATCACGATCAAGGCCAACTCGGGTCTGTCCGAGGCTGAAATCGACCAGATGATCAAGGACGCGGAAGCGAACGCAGCGGAAGACCACAAGCTGCGCGAGCTGGCCGATTCGCGCAACCAGGGCGACGCGCTGGTCCACAGCACGAAGAAGGCGCTCGCCGAGTACGGCGACAAGCTGGACGCGGGCGAGAAGGAAGCGATCGAAGCGTCGCTGAAGTCGCTCGAGGAAGCGCTGAAGGACACGTCGGCCGACAAGGCGGCGATCGACGCGAAGGTCGAGGAGCTCGGCAAGGTTTCGCAGAAGCTCGGCGAGAAGATGTACGCCGACATGCAGGCCCAGCAGGCGGGTGCCGCCGGCGCGGCGGGTGCAGCGGAAGGCGCGGCCCACGCAGGTGGCGCGCAGCAGGCTGCCGACGATGTCGTCGACGCCGAGTTCAAGGAAGTGAAGAAGGACTAAGCCGGGTTGCAACGGCACCGCACGCCGCGCGCTCGAACGCGCGCGGCGCGGCTGACAAGCGGCTGAAAAGCGGTCTGTCTTTCCTTCCGGATGGCCGGATCGACTCCACGCCTGGCGGGCTTCGCGGCCCTCCGGGCACATTTGTTTTTTGGCGGGTGCTGCGCGAGCCGTCCGCGGACGGGCGCAGCGCCAGACGAGTCGAGAGACTTTACTGCGGGCGAAAGGAGCCGCCGCGTGCGCGATGCGTGGCGGCACAGTGAATCGATATGGCGAAACGGGATTACTACGAGGTTCTGGGCGTCGCGAAGAATGCGAGCGACGACGAAATCAAGAAGGCGTATCGCAAGCTTGCGATGAAGCATCACCCTGACCGCAATCCGGACAACAAGGATGCGGAAGAGCATTTCAAGGAGGCGAAGGAAGCCTATGAAATGCTGTCGGACAGCCAGAAGCGGGCCGCGTACGACCAGTACGGCCACGCGGGCGTCGATCCGAACATGGGCGGTGCGGGCGCACAGGGTTTCGGCGGCTTCGCGGATGCGTTCGGCGACATCTTCGGCGACATCTTCGGCCAGGCCGCGGGCGGCGCCGCGCGCGGCGGCCGCGGCGGCCCGCAGGTGTACCGCGGCGCCGACCTGCGCTACAGCATGGAAATCACGCTCGAGCAGGCTGCGCACGGCTACGATACGCAGATCCGCGTGCCGAGCTGGGTGTCGTGCGAGGTCTGCCACGGGTCGGGCGCGAAGCCCGGCACGAAGCCGGAAACCTGCCCGACCTGTCACGGCCAGGGCACGGTGCGCATGTCGCAGGGCTTCTTCAGCATCCAGCAGACCTGCCCGAAGTGCCATGGCACGGGCACCTATATCCCCGAGCCGTGCGTGCACTGCCACGGGTCGGGCAAGGTGAAGGAAACCAAGACGCTCGAGGTGAAGATCCCGGCCGGGATCGACGACGGGATGCGGATCCGCTCGGCGGGCAACGGCGAGCCGGGCATCAACGGCGGGCCGCCGGGCGACCTGTACGTCGAGATCCACATCAAGCCGCACGCGGTGTTCGAGCGCGACGGCGACGATCTCCACTGCCAGATGCCGATCCCGTTTACGACCGCCGCGCTCGGCGGCGAGATCGAGGTGCCGACGCTGGCCGGCCGTGCGTCGTTCCCGGTGCCGGAAGGCACGCAGTCGGGCAAGACGTTCCGCCTGCGCGGCAAGGGCATCAAGGGGCTGCGTTCGAGTATCGCGGGCGATCTGTACGTGCACGTGCAGGTCGAGACGCCCGTGAAGCTGACCGACCACCAGCGCGATCTGCTCAAGCAGTTCGAGAAGTCGCTGGCCGAGGGCGGCGCGCGTCACAGCCCGCAGAGCAAGAGCTGGTTCGACCGTGTGAAGAGCTTCTTCGAGTAATGGCATGACTGAAGGCAACGAGAGCGCGTCGTTCGCGCTCTTGGACGATTGCGACTCGACCGCGTTCGCGCGGTCGAGTCGTTTGTATTCGGGATTCGTGCACGAACGCGTGTGCACGGATCCGGCGCGGCTCGACGAAATCGACGCGGCGGTTGCGCAGGACCTGCGCGACGGGCTGCATGCGGTGGTCGTCGGCGACTACGAATTCGGACGCAACCTGCAACGAGCGCAGCCGGGCGATGCCCCGCTGCGCTTTTTGCTATATGCGCGCTGCGAGCACCTGTCGTGCGACGAAGTCGACGCGTGGCTCGCGCAGCAGGACGGCGGCGGCTCGCCGTCGATCGCGGGCGTCGCGCATGTGACGAAGAGCGTGTCGCGCGACGCGTTCGACGCGGCGATCGCCGCGGTGCACGACGCGCTGCGCGCGGGCGATTCGTATCAGATCAACTACACGTACCGGCTGAATTTCGACGTATTCGGCACGCCGCTCGCGCTGTACCGGCGCCTGCGCGCGCGCCAGCCCGTGCGTTATGGCGCGCTGATCGCGCTGCCTGACGGCGCGTGGGTCGTGTCGTGCTCGCCGGAACTGTTCGTCGAGAAGCACGGCGACGTGCTGCGTGCACGGCCGATGAAGGGCACCGCGCCGCGTTCGGCCGATCCCCGCGACGATGCGGCAGCCGCCGCGTTCCTCGCGAGCGATCCGAAGAACCGCGCGGAAAACGTGATGATCGTCGACCTGTTGCGCAACGACGTGTCGCGGATCGCGCGCACCGGTACGGTCCGCGTGCCGGCGCTGTTCTCCGTCGAACCGTATGCGTCGGTGTGGCAGATGACGTCGACGGTCGAGGCCGGCTGGCGCGACGGCACGACGTTCGCGCAGATGCTGCGCGCGCTGTTTCCGTGCGGATCGATCACGGGTGCGCCGAAGCACATGACGATGCAGTTGATCGACGCGATCGAGTCGACGCCGCGCGGGCTCTATACGGGCGCGATCGGCTGGCTCGATGCGCCGCAGGAAGGCGCCGGTTCCGATGCGTGCGGCAATCGCGCGGCCGGTTGCGGCGATTTCTGCCTGTCGGTTGCGATCCGCACGCTGACGCTGGACGCGGCCGGCGAAGGTTCGGCAGGCGAAGGTGCGGCTGGAGAGGGCGCGGCCGCCACCGATACCGAAGAAGCACGAGATCCGGCAACGGCAACCGCCGATTGGCGCCGCGGCACGATGGGCGTCGGCGCGGGCATCGTGCTCGACAGCGTCGCGGCCGACGAATATGCGGAGTGCGAATTGAAAGCGCGATTCCTGACGGATGCCGATCCCGGCTTCCAGTTGTTCGAAACGACCGCCGCCACGCGTGCGGACGGTATCCGGCATCTCGATCGTCATCTCGTGCGGCTGCAGCGCAGCGCGGATGCGCTCGGCTTCCGCTTCGATGCCGATGCGTTGCGCCGCGAGATCGATGCGCGCTGCGCGGCGCTCGACGGCGACGGCCCTTACCGGATGAAGCTCTCGCTTGCGAAGGACGGCACGGTCGAGATCGTCGCGGCACCGCTCAAGCCGCTGCCGGCGGGGCCGGTCGGCGTGCTGCTGGCGTCCGCGCACGGTTTCGCGCCGACCCGCGCGAGCGATGCGCTGCTGCTGCACAAGACGACGCGCCGCGCCGAATACGACCGCGCATGGCAGGCGGCGGAGGCGCTCGGCGGTTTCGACATGCTGTTCGTCAACGAGCGCGGCGAGGTGACGGAAGGCGGGCGTTCGAACCTGTTCGTGAAGCTCGACGGCCAGTGGGTGACGCCGCCGCTGGCGTCCGGCGTGCTGCCGGGCGTGATGCGCGGCGTGCTGCTCGATGACCCTGCGTTCGGTGCGGCGGAGCGCGTCGTGACCTGCGACGATCTTGCGCGCGCGCAGGCGCTGCTGCTGGCCAACGCACTGCGCGGCGCGCTCGACGCGGTATTGAAATAACGAAGCGATGGATCGCGCACCGCGCCCATGCCGGTGCCGCGACGCTTTTCCTCGATGCAGCTACCGACAAAAAGCGCGGCGCCCCGCCAACGGGCCCGCGCTTTTTCATATCCGGGTGCCGGCGAACGCGCCGCCGGCCGTACACGTCAGAACGAATGTTCCGGACCGGGGAACGAACCGTCCTTCACCGCGCGCACGTACGCTTCGACGGCCGCCTGGATGTTCGGCTGACCCTGCATGAAATCCTTCACGAAGCGCGGCCGCTTGCCGGGGAAGATCCCGAGCATGTCGTGCAGCACGAGCACCTGCCCCGAGCAGTTCGCGCCCGCGCCGATGCCGATCGTCGGAACGCGCAGCATGTGCGTGACCTCGGCCCCGACGAGCGTCGGCACGGCCTCGAGCAGGACGACCTGCGCGCCGGCCGCTTCGACCGCGCGCGCGTCGCGCAGCAGTTGCGCAGCGCCAGCCTCGGTCTTGCCCTGCACCTTGAAGCCGCCGAACGCGTGCACCGATTGCGGCGTGAGGCCCACGTGCGCGCACACGGGCACCGCGCGCTCGACGAGGAAGCGGATCGTATCGGCGAGCCATTCGCCGCCTTCGAGCTTGATCATCTGCGCGCCCGCGCGCATCAGCTCGACGGCGCTCGCGAATGCTTCGGACGGCGTGCCGTACGTGCCGAACGGCAGGTCGGCCATGATCAGCGCGCGCGGCTGTGCGCGTGCGACACAGGCGGTGTGATACGCGATGTCGTCGAGCGTGACGGGCAGCGTGGTCGTATGGCCCTGCAGCACGTTGCCGAGCGAATCGCCGATCAGCAGCACGTCGGCGCCCGCGCGATCGAGCAGCGCGGCGAAGCTCGCGTCGTAGCACGTGAGCATCGCGATCTTCTCGCCGGCGTCGCGCATTGCCTGCAGCTTGGGCACCGTCACGGCAGGCCGGCTCGATTCCTGGAGATAGGTCATGGGAAATTCGGTTCGATGGGTGAAGAACGACAGGCGGGACGCGTCAGCGCGTCGTCTCGCCCTTGACGAAGAATTCCTTGCGGCCGCGCATCGTCTCGATGCGCTCGATCAGCAGCGCAAGATCTTCGGGGGAATCCAGCGGGTTCAGGTGTTCCGCGGCGACCGTCAGCACCGGCGTGCGGTCGTAGTGGTAGAAAAATTCGTTGTACGCGTCGACGAGCGAGCGCAGGTACGTGTCGCTGATCTGCAGTTCCATCGGCAGCCCGCGCTTCTGGATGCGCGAGAACAGCACTTCGGGGCTCGCCTGCAGGTAGACGACGAGGTCGGGCGACGGCGCCTGCGGCACGTCCACGTGCGTCGCGATCGACCGATAGAGCTGCCATTCGTCTTCCGGCAGGTTCAACCGCGCGAAGATGTCGTTCTTCTGCGGCATGAAATCGGCGACGACGGGGCGGCCCGTTTCCAGTGCGCCGACCAGTTCGCGCGCCTGCTGCGCGCGCTGCAGCGCGAACGACAGCTGCACGGGCAGCGCGTAGCGCGCGGTGTCGCGATAGAAGCGTTCGAGGAACGGATTGTCCTGCGGGCGTTCGAGCAGCGTCTGCATCGACCAGCGCTCGGCGAGCAGGCGCGCGAGCGTCGTCTTGCCGACGCCGATCGGGCCTTCGATCACGAGATAGCGGTGCGGGGCGCGCAGGTCGGGGGCGGTGACGGTCAGCGGAGTGGGGTTCATCGGCAGCGGTTCTTGTCGGTGTCGTCGCCGGCCGCGAGCGCCTTCTGCATCAGGCACTGGCAGGTCTGCACCTTTTCGACGCGCTGGTCCGCGACGGCGGCGAGGAACGCATCGGCGCGGCCGCGCGCGGGGATGTCGAGTGCCGGCTCGATCTCGACGAGCGGCACGAGCGCGAATGCGCGGTCGGTGAGGCGCGGGTGCGGGACGATCAGGTCGGGTTCGTCGATCGAGTCGGCGCCGAACAGCAGGATGTCGAGGTCGAGCGTGCGCGGCGCGTTGCGATACGGGCGCTCGCGCCCGAAGTGATGTTCGATCTTCTGGCAGAGCGCGAGCAGTTCGCGGGCAGACAGCGTCGTGTCGAGCTTGACGGCGCAGTTGTAGTAGTCGTCGCCGCCCGCTTCGAACGGCGCCGTGCGATACAGGCTCGATTTGCCGAGGATCGAGATGGTGCGCTGCTGTGCGAGGCACACCACCGCGTCCTTCAGGGTCTGGCGCGCATCGCCGAGATTCGCCCCCAGTCCGATATATGCAACCGTCATGGCATCACTTCCTACGTCGTTCGCCGGCGCGCGCGTCAGTCGTCGGAACCGCCCGCGGTGTCCGGTGCTTGCTCGGCGACACCTTCACCCGGCTTGCGGTTTCGCGCGCCGCCGCGGCGCCGCCGCTTGCGGGGCGACTTTTCCTTCGAGCCGCCCTGCGTGAGCAATGCCTCGCGGGCAGCCGCGTCGCCTTCGATGAAATCCGTCCACCACTGTCCGACATCCGCATCGAGCTCGCCGGATTCGCAGCGTAACAGGAGGAAATCATACCCCGCTCTAAACCTTTGGTGTTCCAGCAGCCGCATCGCGCTGCGGCCCGAGCGTTTCTCGAGGCGCAACTGCAGGCCCCAGATCTCGCGCATGTCGGCCGAATAGCGCTTGTGGATCGCGAGTTTCTCGGTCTGCATGTCGATCACGTCGTCCATCGCGCGATGGAGCGCCGGCACCGGGATCTCGCCTTCGGCCGTGTATTGCTCGAAGCGCTGGCGCATGTCGTGCCACAGCAGCGTCGCGAACAGGAAGCCGGGCGATACCGGCTTGCCGGCGCGCACGCGTGCATCGGTGTTGTTCAGCGCGAGCGTGATGAACTTTTCGCCCTGCGGCTGTTCGAGCACGACGTCGAGGAGCGGCAGTAGCCCGTGGTGCAGGCCTTCCTTGCGCAACTGCTTCAGGCACGCGAGCGCGTGGCCCGACAGCAGCAGCTTCAGCATTTCGTCGAACAGGCGCGCGGCCGGCACGTTGTTGATCAGGTCGGCCAGCGCGTTGATCGGCTCGCGCGTATGCGGCTCGATCTCGAAGCCGAGCTTCGCCGCGAAGCGCACGACGCGCAGCATCCGCACCGGATCCTCGCGGAAACGCGTGGCCGGATCGCCGATCATCCGCAGCAGGCGGGCGCGCATGTCGGCCATCCCGTCGTGGTAGTCGAGCACCGTCTGCGTCGACGGGTCGTAGTACATCGCGTTGATCGTGAAGTCGCGGCGCGCGGCATCTTCGTGCTGCTCGCCCCACACGTTGTCGCGCAGCACGCGGCCGCTCGCGTCGACCGCGTGCGTGCGGCGATCGAGTTCGTCGCGCTTCAGGCGCCGCGGCGGCTCGGCCGACGGGGCAGCCTCGGGCGGCGCGTCGACCAGCGCGCGGAACGTCGATACCTCGATCAGTTCCTGGCCGAACTGCACGTGGACGATCTGGAAGCGGCGGCCGATCAGGCGCGCGCGGCGGAACAGGCGCTGCACCTCGGTCGGCGTCGCGTCGGTCGCGACGTCGAAGTCCTTCGGCGCGATGCCGAACAGCAGGTCGCGAACCGCACCGCCGACGATGAACGCGCGAAAGCCTGCCTGCTGCAGCGTATCGGTCACGCGCACGGCATTCCTCGAGATCAGCGACGGATCGATCTGGTGCACGCTGGCCGGCACGACGGTCGGCTCATGGTTGCTGCGCGGTTTCTTCGCGCCGCCGCGTGCGCTTTTCGCGGGGCGCGGGGCAGCAGGGGCCGCTTCGTCGGCCGGAGCCGCTTCGGGGGGCGTTTGCTGGGCTTCGTCCTGGCCGAGCAGCTTGCGGATGAATTTTTTGATCACGACGTTCAGAATAAATCGAGGATACGCCAGCCGCGGGTGCTTGCATGCGCACGCAGCGTGTCGTCAGGGTTGGTCGCGATCGGGTCGGTGACTTTCTCGAGCAGCGGGATGTCGTTGTGCGAGTCGCTGTAGAAGTAGCTGTGCGCGAAGTCGTCCCAGTGCTTGCCGAGCGAGGCGAGCCATGCTTCGGTACGCACGATCTTGCCTTCGCGATAGCTCGGCGTGCCGGTCGGCCGGCCCGTGTACGGCGAATCGGGATGCCCGTCGGTCGTTTCGACTTCGCACGCGATCAGCGTATCGACGCCGAACGCGGTCGCGATCGGGCGCGTGATGAATTCGTTGGTCGCCGTCACGACGCAGCACCGGTCGCCCGCATCGAGATGCTTGCGCACGAGTTCGAGCGCGGCGGGCGTCATCGCGGGCCGGATCACCTCGTGCATGTACTGCTCGTGCCATTCGGCGAGCTGCGCGCGCGAATATTTCGCGAGCGGCGTGAGCATCGCCGTGAGGTACGCATGGATGTCGAGCTTGCCGGCCTTGTAGTCGGCGAAGAACTGATCGTTCTGACGCGAGAAGCTTTCCGCGTCGACGATGCCGAGCTTCACCATGAAGCGACCCCATTCGTGGTCGCTATCGGTCGGGATCAGCGTGTGATCGAGGTCAAAGAGTGCCAGATTAGTCATGGAAGCGCATTTTACTCGAAGCGGTTCGGGCCCGTGCCCGGTGGTGTGATGTCGTCGCCGGGACGCGCAAGCATGCGGCGCAGCAGCGGCAGCGTGACGGCGCGTTTCTGCTCGAGCGAGAAGCGGTCGAGCGCGTCGAGCAGCGCCATCAGGCTCGGCATGTCGCGGCGGAAATGGGTCAGCAGGTAGGCGGCGATGTCGTCGGTGAGCGCGATCCCGCGCTCCTTCGCCGCGAGCTTGAGCACGGCGATCTTGCCGGCGTCGGACGGCGGCGACAGGTGGAACACGAGCCCCCAGCCGAGGCGCGTGCGCAGATCCTCGCGCACATCGAGCGCGAGCGGCGCCGCGGGGCCCGCCGCGACGAACGCGCTCGACGGATGCGCGCGGACTTCGTTGAACAGGTTGAACAGCGCGACCTGCTGCGTGTCGGTCATCCGGTCGCAGTCGTCGATCGCGTAGATGCCGATGCGCGGGTCGAACGTGAACGCGCCGAGCGGGCTCTGCGGCGTCAGGTAGCGCGCATAGCCGTACGACGCGTCGCTCACGAGCGCCTGCAGCAGGTGGCTGCGGCCGCTGCCGGGCTCGCCCCAGATGTAGAACGACCGGTCCGGCACGGGGCCCGCCGCGAGCGCGAGGTCGAGCTTCTGCAGCCGCGTGACGAGCTCGTCGTTCTCCTCGCTCATGATGAAGTTGTCGAACGTGGCGGGCGGCGGCGTGCCGAGATCGAGCGTCAGTTGACGGGACACAGTCACAATGCGGGTCGGTTGAAAATACGCGCGCCGTACGCCGGGCACGCGCCGGGGACCGCGGCTCCGTGGGCTGCACGCGCGACCGCACGCACGGCGGCGCGCCGGTTTCGGCGCGGCTCGCTGGGCGATGAAAACGGGGACGTGTTGACCAAGATGCAATCCCTGACGATTCGGTGCGGGGAATTCCGGCCAACGGGCCGGCTTCGGGTAAAATCGCATTTTACCGACCTTCTCGCATTCCCCCATGAATCCTCCGAAATCCGCTCCCGACGCTCAGGGTCTGTCCTATCGCGACGCAGGCGTCGACATCGACGCTGGCGACGCGCTCATCGACAAGATCAAGCCTTTTGCGAAGAAAACCCTGCGCGACGGCGTGCTCGGCGGCATTGGCGGGTTCGGCGCGCTGTTCGAAGTGCCGAAGAAGTATCGCGAGCCCGTGCTCGTGTCGGGCACCGACGGCGTGGGCACCAAGCTCAAGCTGGCGTTTCATCTGAACAAACACGACACGGTCGGCCAGGATCTGGTCGCGATGAGCGTGAACGACATCCTCGTGCAGGGCGCCGAGCCGCTGTTCTTCCTCGACTACTTCGCGTGCGGCAAGCTCGACGTCGATACGGCCGCAACGGTCGTCAAGGGCATCGCGCAGGGTTGCGAGCTGTCGGGCTGCGCGCTGATCGGCGGCGAAACGGCCGAAATGCCGGGCATGTACCCGGACGGCGAATACGACCTGGCCGGCTTCGCGGTCGGTGCGGTCGAGAAGAGCAAGATCATCGACGGCAGCACGATCGCCGAAGGCGACGTGGTGCTGGGCCTCGCATCGAGCGGCATCCACTCGAACGGCTTCTCGCTTGTGCGCAAGATCATCGAGCGCGCGAACCCCGACCTGTCGGCCGATTTCCACGGCCGCTCGCTCGCCGACGCGCTGATGGCGCCGACCCGCATCTACGTGAAGCCGCTGCTCGCGCTGATGCAGAAGCTGTCGGTGAAGGGCATGGCGCACATCACGGGCGGCGGCCTCGTCGAGAACATTCCGCGCGTGCTGCGCGAAGGCCTCACCGCCGAGCTCGACCAGAACGCGTGGCCGCTGCCGCCGCTGTTCAAGTGGCTGCAGGAGCACGGCGGCGTCGCCGACGCGGAAATGCACCGCGTGTTCAACTGCGGGATCGGCATGGCCGTGATCGTCGCGGCGGCCGATGCCGACGCGGCGATCGCCGACCTGAGCGCCGCCGGCGAACAGGTGTGGAAGATCGGCACCGTGCGTGCGACCCGCGAAGGCGAGGCGCAGACGGTCGTGGTCTGACGCACCGCCAGCAGCAGATGCAGCAGGGAAAGCCGCCCGGAGTCGATCCGGGCGGCTTTTTTTTCGGGCGCCGCGCGCGGCGCCGATGAAGGAGGGACGACGATGACCGAAGACGAACATGCGATCCGCGAGCTCGTGGAAAACTGGTTCGTGTCGAGCCGGCGCGGCGATCTGGCGACCGTGCTCGACCTGATCGCCGACGACGCGATCTTCATGGTGGCCGGCAAGCCGCCGTTCGACAAGGCGGCGTTCGCGGCCGCGTCGCGTGAAGCGAACGCGGGTGCGGAGCATGCACCGAAGGTCGACGGCCGCTACCGGATCGACGAGCTGCGCGTGATCGGCGACTGGGCGTACATGCGCAATTTCCTCGAGATCGACGTGACGCCGCCGGGCGGCGAAACGATCCGCCGCTCGGGCCATACGCTGACGATCTTCCGCAAGGCCGGCGGCCGCTGGCAGCTTGTGCGCGATGCGAATCTCGTGACGCTCGCGCACTGAGCGCGGCGATGCGTATGGCGGCGCCTGCCGCCGCTCAGGCGGACGGCCGCGGTGCGCCCGCCGGCCGCGTGCCGGCCAGCAACGGCGGCACGAGCAGATAGAGCAGCGCGGCCGCGGCCCACACGAGCCCCGGCCACGTCGCGCGCGTCGCCGCATAGGTCGCGGTGACGACCAGCGGGCCCGCCACGCCGATCAGGCTGGCCACGCTCGCGAGCGTGCCCTGCAGTTCGCCCTGGCGCGCATCGTCGACCTGCCGCGCGAGCATCGCCTGCAGCGCCGGCAGCGTCATGCCGCCCGCCGCGAACAGCGGCAGCAGCGCGAACGGCACCCATGCGGCGGTCGCGAACGCGATCACCGCGAGCCCGAGCGCGTCGCCCGCGAGCCCCAGCGCGAGCGCGCGACGCTCGCCGAGCCGCGCGATCAGCGGCCCGATCGCGAACGCCTGCGCGAGCGCATGGCACGCGCCGTAGCCCGCGAGCGACAGCCCCGCGATCGGCGTCGACCAGCCGAAATGTTCCTGGCCGTACAGGATCCACAGCGTCGCGGGCGCCTGCGACACCAGCGCGACGATCACGTAGATGCCGATCAGCGGCACGAGCGCGGGTGCGCCGCTCAGCCGGCGCAGGCTCGCGAACGGGTTGAGCGCGGCGACCGTGCGGCCTGCGCGGGCCGAGCGCGGCCGCGATTCCGGCAGCGCTCGCCACACGAGCAGGAGATTCAGCGCATTGAGCAGCGCGGCCGCGACGAACGGCGCGCGCAGGTGCAGCGCGCCGAGCAGCCCGCCGATCAGCGGGCCCGCGATGAAGCCGATGCCCATCATCGCGCCGAGCTGGCCGAAGCGCCGTGCGCGGTCGGGTTCGGCCGTGACGTCGGTGACGTACGCGGTCGCGACCGCCACGTTCGCACCCGTGATGCCCGCGATCAGCCGCCCCGCGTAAAGCCACGCAAGCGTCGGTGCGAGCGCCATCAGCAGGTAGTCGAGCGCGGCACCCGCGAGCGACGCGAGCAGCACGGGCCGGCGGCCGAAGCGGTCGCTCAGCGCGCCGAGCAGCGGCGCGCACAGGAACTGCGCGAACGCGTACAGCGCGAGCAATACGCCGTAGTGCGTGTCGGTGCTGCCCGCGCCGGCGAGCGAGCGCAGCAGGCCGGGCAGGATCGGCATCACGATCCCGACGCCGATCGCGTCGAGCAGGACCGTGGCCAGGATGGCAATCAAGGACGGATTCAAGCGGGTGACTCTATCGGTGATAGAGTGGCGATTATTCCATAGTTCCCCTATCGGTGATAGAGATGAAGGACACAGGGGCGCGATTGACGCGCGACACGGTATTGCGCGCGGCGCTCGAACTGCTTGATGAAGTCGGTATCGACGGGCTGTCCACGCGGCGGCTCGCCGAGCGGCTCGGCGTGCAGTCGCCGACGCTTTACTGGCATTTCAGGAACAAGGCCGAGCTGCTCGACGCGATGGCCGAAGCGATCATGCTCGAGCGCCACGGCGCGTCGCTGCCGCGGCCGGGCGAAGCGTGGGATGCATGGCTTGCCGGCAACGCGCGCAGTTTCCGCCACGCGCTGCTCGCTTATCGTGACGGCGCGCGCCTGCATGCCGGTACGCGGCCGCACGCGCTGCATTTCGGTTCAGTCGAACGCAAGGTCGCGCTGCTCTGCGATGCGGGCTTCGCGCCGGATGAAGCGGTCGACGTGATGTATGCGCTCGGCCGCTTCGTGGTCGGATGGGTGCTGGAAGAACAGGCGAAGCCGGACAGCGAAGCCGATGCGCCGCTGCCGGACGCGGCCGGGTATCCGCTGCTCGCGAAGGGCTGGGCCGCGCTGCGCGAGCGCGGCGGCGACGAAGCGTTCGAGCGCGGCGTCGCGCTGATCGTCGATGGCGCCCGCGCGCATCTGGCAGCGCGCCGGCGAGGCTGACGCGGGCTGCCGGCGGCGCGGTCAGCCCGGCGCGCGGCCGTCGAGTACGCGTTCGAGCGCGTCGAGCGCGCGGGCCGTCGAGTCCGGCGCGATGCAGTCGACGACGATCCGTTCCGGCATCGCGCGCAGCCAGGTGAGCTGGCGCTTGCACAGCTGGCGCGTCGCGAAGATGCCCTTGTCGCGCATCGTCCGGTAGTCGGTGTCGCCGTCGAGGAATTCCCACGCCTGCCGATAGCCGACGCAGCGCATCGACGGCAGGTCGGGATGGAGATCGTCGCGACGGCGCAGCCGTTCGACTTCGTCGATGAAGCCCGCGTCGAGCATTGCGTCGAAGCGCTGCGCGATGCGTGCGTGCAGTACCGCGCGATCCGACGGTTCGAGCGCGACCGGCACGAAGCGGTACGCGGCGGCCGCATCGTCCGCGCGCCGCGGCGCGGCAAGCAGCGCCGACATCGGCTGCCCGCTCAGCATGAAGATTTCAAGCGCACGCTGGATCCGCTGCGAATCGTTCGGCGCGAGCCGCGCGGCCGTGTCGGGATCGACCTGCGCGAGCCGCGCATGCAGCGCGGGCCAGCCGTCGCGCGCGGCGTCGGCGTCGAGCTGCGCACGCACGTCCGGATCGGCGCCCGGCAGGTCGTTGAGCCCCTGCGTCAGCGCCTTGTAGTACAGCATCGTGCCGCCCGCGAGCAGCGGCGTGCGGCCGCGCGCGGCGATCTCGCCGATCAGGCGCAGCGCATCCGCGCGGAATTCCGCAGCCGAATACGCATCGGCCGGATCGATGATGTCGATCAGGTGATGCGGCACGCTCGCGCGTTCTTCGCGAGTCGGCTTCGCGGTGCCGATATCCATGTCGCGGTAGACGAGCGCCGAATCGACACTGACGATCTCGATCGGGCGGCGCGCGGCGAGTGCCAGCGCCGCGGCCGTCTTGCCCGAAGCGGTGGGGCCGAGCAGGCAGGCGATCGTCGTCGGGGTGGACTGCGAAGACGCGCTCATTGCCCGCGCATGAAGAGGCGGTCGAGATCGTTCAGCGTGAGCTGATACCACGTCGGCCGGCCGTGATTGCACTGGTCCGCGCGCTCGGTCGCCTCCATCTGGCGCAGCAGCGCGTTCATCTCGTCGAGCGTCAGGCGCCGGTTCGCGCGCACCGCGTGGTGGCACGCGAGCGTGCCGAGCAGTTCGTGCTGACGCTCGGTGAGCACGCGCGAGCCGCCGAACGCGTGCAGGTCGGCGAGCACCGCGCGCGCGAGCGACTGCAGGTCGGCATCCTTCAGCAGCGCCGGCACCGCGCGGATCGCGAGCGTCGTCGGCGACAGCACCGCGAGATCGAAGCCGAGCGATTCGAGCGTGTCGCGCTCTTCCTCGACCGTGCCGATCTCGACCGGCGTGGCCGTCATCGACACCGGCAGCAGCAGCGACTGCACGGCGACCGAGCGATCGGCGAGCGCGTTCTTGAACTGTTCGTACAGGATCCGCTCGTGGGCCGCATGCATGTCGACGATCACGAGCCCGTGCGCGTTCTGCGCGAGCACGTAGATGCCGTGGATCTGGCCGAGCGCGAAGCCGAGCGGCTGCTCGTCGTGCGCGGTGGCGGCGATCGGCGACGCGGTGAAGCCCGGCAGCGGCGCACCCGGCGCGTCGGCCGAATCGCGGGCGACGGTGGTCGTGCCGTCCAGCGTGCCCGCGCCGCTGTCCTTGCGGCCGAACAGCGCATCGTAGAGCGCGAGCGGCTGCGCAACGGGCAGCGTGCCCTGCGTCATCCGCGCCTGGCGCATCCAGGTGTTGCCCGCCGACGATGACGACGGCGACGAGAAGCCGCTGCCGCCGGTGGCCGGGCCGTGGCCCTGGCCGAGCGGCGTGTCCAGGAACGAGGCGGGCCCGCGCGGCGCGGGTTCGATATGCGCGGCGTGACCGCCCGCGGTGGTTTCCGGCGACGCGCCCGCGTGGCGCGCGAGCGCGCGCTGGACCGCGTGGAACACGTACTGGTGGATCGAGCGCGAATCGCGGAAGCGCACCTCGATCTTCGACGGATGCACGTTCACGTCGACGGCTTCGGGCGGCAGGTCGAGGAACAGCACGTACGACGGGTAGCGGTCGCCGTGCAGCACGTCCTCGTAGGCCGCGCGCACCGCGTGCGTCAGCAGCTTGTCGCGCACGAAGCGGCCGTTGACGAAGAAATACTGCTGGTCGGCGCGCCCGCGGCTCGCGGTCGGCAGGCCTGCGCAGCCGTAGACGGCGAGCGGGCCGGCCTGTTCGTCGAGCGGCAGGTGCGCGGTCGCGAAGCTGTCGCCGAGGATCTTCGCGACGCGCTGCGCGGGCTCGGTCGCATTCCAGTGCTCGACGGCCTTGCCGTTGTGCAGTACCGAGATCGCGACGTCCGGCCGCGCGAGCGCCGCGCGGCGGATCATTTCCAGGCAGTGGCCGAATTCGGTCTGCTCGCTTTTCAGGAACTTGCGCCGCGCGGGCGTGTTGAAGTACAGCTCGCGCACCTCGATCGTCGTACCGGTCGAGCCGGCGGCGGGCGACAGCACGCCGGTCTGCGCATCGATCTTCATCGCGTGCGCGGCATCGGTTGTCCGGCTCGTGATCGACATCTCGGCGACCGACGCGATCGACGCCAGCGCTTCGCCGCGGAACCCGAGCGTCGCGACCGCCTCGAGCTCCTCGAGCGAGCGGATCTTGCTGGTGGCATGGCGCATCAGCGCGAGCGCCAGCTCGTCGGGCGGAATCCCGCAACCGTCGTCGGTGATCGAGATGCGCTTGACGCCGCCTTCTTCCAGCACGATGCGCAGCGTCGTCGCGCCGGCATCCATCGCGTTCTCGAGCAGCTCCTTGACGACCGACGCCGGGCGTTCGACGACCTCGCCCGCGGCGATCTGGCTGATCAGCTGGTCGGGCAGGGGCTGGATCGCGCGCAGCGGGCGCGGAGCGGGGGCGGGCGCGGCGCCCGCGGCCGTTTCGGTGATATCGGACATGGCCGAATTATAGCGAGGCGGCGGATGCGTGCCGGGGCGACCGGCGGTTACGTTTTTTCACGGAGCCTTAAGGTAGTTTCGGTATGATGGCTCCGTCGCGCGCGCCGCCTTGGCCGGCGGGTGCTTCCGCCTTTTCCGACCGTTCCGGTCCTTTCGCCCTTTCGCCTTCGAGGAATCGCATTTGGATACGCTGCTTCATTTCGTCAACCTTGTCCTGCATATCGACGCATTCCTCGGCGATTTCATCCGGCAGTACGGCGCATGGGTCTATCTCGTTCTGTTCCTGATCGTGTTCTGCGAGACGGGGCTCGTCGTGTTCCCGTTCCTGCCCGGCGATTCGCTGCTGTTCATCGGCGGCGCGTTCGCGGCGACAGGCGAAATGAACGTCGGCGCGCTGATCGTGCTGCTGCTCGTCGCGGCGATCTCCGGCAACACCGTGAACTACCTGATCGGCCGCTGGGTCGGCCCGAAGGTATTCAATACCCATATCCCGGTGCTCGAGCGCTTCCTCGATCGCGCCGCGCTGCAGAAGACCCACTCGTTCTACGACAAGCACGGCGGCAAGACGATCGTGCTCGCGCGCTTCATCCCGGTCGTGCGTACGTTCGCGCCGTTCGTTGCGGGTGCGTCGTCGATGAGCGCCACGCGTTTCCAGCTCTTCAACGTGATCGGCGCGCTGGTCTGGGTGCTGCTGCTCGTGCTGCTCGGCTATTTCTTCGGCAACATCCCGTTCGTCCGCCAGTACCTGAACGTGATCGTGCTGGTGGGCATCGGCGCGGCGATCGTGCCGGTCGCGCTCGGCGCGGTATGGAAGCTCGTGCGCGGGCGGCAGTCGGACAAAGCGCGGGGGACGGGCGGGCGCTGAGCGGGCGCGCTTCAGCTCCTGTTCCGAGCAATAAAAAAGCGTGGCGGCTGCCACGCTTCAGACTGCTGACGAACCCCACGTTTTTCGAAGCGTGGGGTTTTGTCTTTCTGGAATCTGGGTTACAGACTCGCCGCGAACGAGCAGTCGAATCTGTTGGGCAAACGGTTCACCAGACGCAGCTTTTTTCGTCCGGCGCCGCCGTTACGCGTTGCGATGCGAGAGCGGCGTTTCGGGCGTCGGGTATTGCGCGTCGCGGAACGTCTCGATGATCACGCGGTTGGTATCGCAGTACACCTGCCAGTAGTTCTCGGGTGCCGTGGACGGGCGCACGAACAGCAGCGGGCCTTCCGGCGTGAACTGCAGCACGCCGACGTCCGGCGCCGGGTCGGTCAGCACGTTCGGGATCTGCTGGATCGACGTCTTCAGGCGGTTGATCGCGTCGACCGCGTCGACGCCGTTCGCTATCTTCGCGGTCAGGTCGACGCGGCGGTGCGACGTTGCGCTGTAGTTCGCGATGTTGTCCGAGAAGATCTTGTTGTTGCCGACGATCGTCACGATGTTGTCGGCGGTGATGATCGTCGTGCCGAACAGGCCGAGCTCCTTCACCGTGCCCGTGACGCCGCCTGCGCTGATCACGTCGCCGATCTTGAACGGGCGCAGCACCTGCATGAACACGCCGGCGGCGAAGTGCGCGAGCAGGCCGCCCCAGGCCGTGCCGATCGCGAGGCCGAGGCCGGCGAGCAGCGCGGCGAACGAGGTCGTCTGCACGCCGAAGATCTGCAGGATCGCGAGGATCAGCAGGATCGTCAGCAGCACGCCGACGACGGAGGTCAGGTAGTCGGTGAGCGTCGGGTCGACCTTGCCGCTGCGGCGTACGACCTTGCCGAGCAGGCGCGTGCCGATGCGGATCGCCCAGCGGCCGATGAACCACAATACGAGCGCGGCGAGGAGGTTGAGGCCGAAGTCGAGGCCGCGGGTCATCAGGAATTGCTGGGCGGTGGCGAGATCGGGCATGGAGTCTCCGGGAGTGGGAAGGGAAGGGGGAAGATCGAACGTAAGGGGGCTCGATCAATGGGCCCTTTATAGCCGACGCAGCGCCATGAGACAACGGGCCTGGTGGTTGGCGCGTTGGTCAACGCTTGCCTGACGCCTCGATCCGCAACGATTCTCTTTATCTCTCTATTTGCGGTTCGCGTACCGCGCCTGCGGCCGCTACTTTTGCCGCGGTCCGAACGGCCGCTGCTGCACGTCCGCCCCGTGCGCGACGATTGCCATGCCCTCCGGCACTTCCTCCCACGCGCCGCGCAGGTCGACGAGCGGTTCGGACACGACCATGAACGCGTCGTCGCCGACTTCGGCGATGCGCGGGTCATGCGGATACAGCTCGTGCAGGTGCTTGAACGACGTGCTGTGGAACAGCGAACGCGATTGCCGTTCGCTCGAGTAGCGCACCGCGATGATCCGTTCGCCGTCGGTCGCGCAGACCGTCATGTTGAGCGGGTCGGCCACGCGATGCCGCGCGGCGGTTTCCTCGACCACGCCGGCCATCCGTTCGAGCGCCTGCAGCGCCGTCTGCTCGAGGCCGTACGTTAGCGCGAGGCGGAACATCAGCTCGGAATCGGTCGAGCCTTCGAGCGTCGGGAACAGTGCTGGATCGACCTTCATCGTCAGGTCGCGGCGCAGCTTGTGGAAGCCGCGGATCAGCCCGTTGTGCGCGAACAGCCAGCGGCCGTGGCGGAACGGGTGACAGTTGGTTTCCTGCACGGGCGTTTCGGTCGCCGCGCGGATATGCGCGATGAACATCCGCGAGCGGATCGCGCGCGCGGCTTCGCGCAGGTTGCGGTCGTTCCACGCGGGATGCACGGAGCGATAGCGGAACGGCAGTTCGTCGGGGTGCCCGTACCAGCCGATGCCGAAACCGTCGCCATTGGTGGTCGTGGCGCCGAGCTCCGAATGCAGGCTCTGGTCGATCAGCGAATGCTTCGCGCGGAACAGCACGGTCTCGAGATGGATCGGATTGCCCGTATAGGCGAGCCAGCGGCACATGGAGCGCTCCCTCACGATGAATCGTTCGCGCATGGTAGCCGACTTCGCCGCGCGGCCGCGTCTGCGGCCTGCCGGCACGGTTGTCCGTGCGAGCGCGCTGCATACTCATACGTAACGCATCCGCATCCGCGATGCGCAACCGCCCGGCCAGGCGGCCGGGCGTCACGCAGCGAGGCGGCCCGCGACGGCGCCGCCGCATCCGTCACGCTCAGTCGCCGAGCGCGTCCATCACGCGCGCCGAATAGACGAGCGCGGCGCCCGCATTCAGCGCAATCGCGACGCCGAGCGCTTCCGCCACTTCCTCCCTAGTCGCGCCATGCTTTGTCGCTTCGGCCGTGTGAACGGCGATACAGCCGTCGCAGCGCGTCGTGACGGCCACCGCGAGCGCGATCAGCTCGCGCGTTTTCGCGTCGAGATGGCCCGTCTTGGCGCCTGCCCCTGCCAGCGCCTGGTAGCCGGCCAGCGTATCGGGCGACAGCTTGGCGATATCGCCGATGCGCGTCGAGAGTTCCTTCCGGTATTCGTTCCAGTTCAGCATGATGCGTCCTTTCGAGTAGAGGTGAGGAGGGCGGCGGGCGCCGCGATCTCGGGCGATGCAGGGCTATTCTGATCGTTCGCGCTGAGGGTTTCGATACGCTAGAGTGTCAATTTTTAGCGCGATCGTCTCATGGATGCATTGAGTCAACTGTTGTCGCTGGGCCGCAGCCATGTCGAACTCGACGTGCGCTGCCTGCTCGACGGGCCGTTCGCGATGCCGCACGACCCGTTGCCGCCCGGCGAGGCGGCGTTCCACCTGCTGCTGGCCGGCACGTGCCGGCTGCGTACCGCCGACGGGCGCACGCTGCAGCTCGCCGACGGCGATTTCGTGCTGCTGCCCGCGGGCGGCGCGCACGACCTGCTCGACGCGGGGGCCGGCCGGTCGCGGCCGGTCGCGCCGCTGCGCGAACCGGACGCCGCCGGCGGCGCGGTGGTCCCGGTCAAGTCGAATCTCGATCCGGCCGAACCGGGCAGTGCGAGCGTGGACCTGCTGTGCGGACGGTTCGTCTATGCGCGCGGCGCGGGCGAACTGCTGATGCGCACGCTGCCGCAGGTGCTGCACGTCGGGTTGCGCGAGGCGTCGGGGTTTGCCCCGCTGCAATTGCTGACGAGCGTGCTGCGCAGTGAGGCATCGAATGTGCAGCCGGGCGCCGGCGCGATCGTGAATGCGCTCGGCCAGGCGCTGCTCGCGTATGCGTTGCGCGCGTACGGCCGCGACGCGCGCGTGCCGTCCGGCTGGCTCGCGCTCGCGGCCGATGCGCGGCTCGGCCCGTCGGTCCAGGCCGTGCTGCAGGCGCCGGAGCAGCCGTGGACGGTCGAGTCGCTCGGCGACGCAGCGGCGATGTCGCGCGCGACCTATGCACGGCATTTCCGCGAGAAAGCCGGGATGAGTGTCGGCGCGTTCGTCGCGCAGATCCGGATGATGCACGCGTGCGCGCTGCTGCAGGATACGCAGCGTGGGCAGGCGGAGATCGGCCAGGCGATCGGTTACCAATCCGAGGCGGCCTTCGGCAAGGCGTTTCGTGCGGTGCTCGGCACGACGCCCGGGCGCTGGCGGCGCGCACAGCGCGGCATGTAAGACTGCAAGCGCGGCCGTCTTGGCGCGCGCCAAAGCTGCTACCATGCGCGAAACGCAGTTCAACGAAAACGATTTCGAACAAGAAGAAAGAGAGGGCAAAGCAATGAACCAGACCACCATCCAGCAGCCGTCGTTCGCATTCGTGGCCGCGTCGTGGGCCGCACTGATCGCAGGTTTCGCGGCATTCCTGATCGGGCTTTGGAACGCCGGCATGCAGCTCAACGAGAAGGGCTACTACTTCACCGTGCTGGTGTTCGGCCTCTATGCGGCGATCTCGCTGCAGAAAAGCGTTCGCGACCGCGCGGAAGGCATCCCCGTCACCGGCATCTACTACGGCCTCAGCTGGATCGCGCTGCTGCTGTCGATCGCGCTGCTGGTCGTCGGCCTCTTCAACGCAACGCTGCAGCTGAGCGAGAAGGGCTTCTACGCGATGTCGTTCGTGCTCGCGCTGTTCGGCGCGGTGGCCGTGCAGAAGAACACGCGCGACCTGCAGAGCGCGAAGCCGCGTTATACCGACGCCGATTCCGCGCAGTCCGTCCAGGAGTAACGTCATCGCGGGACGGGCGCCCGGCCAGGGTCGCCCGTTGCGCGATGACGTCCGCGGCGCTCAGCAGGCTTCGCATCCTGTCATCTCATCGATGCCGTTGCGCATGACGATGGAGATATTCGGGATGACAGACATCACCGAACCCGCATTTCGCGCGAGCGCGGCGGCCCCGGCATCGCACTGCCGTCGAACAGCCTGAAGCGTCTCGTGCCGGCGCTGTCGAAGCAGACCGTGCCGCCTGCGGCACTCGCGCAACGGATCGCCGCGCGCGACGGCCTGCCTGCCGATGCGTGCGCGCAGATCGTTGCGCGGGCAAAGGGAGCGCGACACGGCAACACGCAGACGCAAAAAAGCCTCCACGCGGGAGGCTTTAATTGCACTATCAAAGATAGTTGGTAGGGTGGGAGGGACTCGAACCCTCGACTCTCTGATTAAAAGTCAGATACTCTAACCAACTGAGTTACCACCCCACGTTCTTCAAACCTGCTGGTTCGTTGCGCCAACAACTTGGCGAACGACCCAAAGAGCAAAAGATTATAGCGACGGATTTTCGGTGAGTCAACAATCCGCCACGATAATTATTTGATCGTTTCGAGCTTGCCCTGCGCCGTCTGCGCCGCGTTCGACCCGGCGTACTGCGACACCACCTGCTCGAACGTCTTCTTCGCGGCCGCCTTCTGGCCTTGTTCGAGCTGGTTCGTACCGATCGCCACGAGGGCGTCGGCCGCGCGCGGGTGTTGCGGGTACTTGCTGACGATCCCTTGCCATGTCGCCGTCGAACCGCGGTAGTCGCGCAGCGCGTATTGCGCGTTGCCGAGCCAGTACTGCGCGGTCGGCTGGTGGGGGCTCTGCGGATACTTCGCGATGAAGCTGCGGAACGAAGCCGCCGCCGCCTTGAAGTTGCCGTTGCGGAACTGCTGCTGCGCCGCGTTGAGCGCATCCGTTTCACCCGGCTGCACGGTGCCTTCGACACCGTCGATCGTCGCCTGCTGCGGCTCGAACTTCTTGAGCCGCGCGTCGAGATCCTGGTAGTACTCCTTCTGCTGCCGCTCGAGCGTCGTCAGCCGGTTCGTCAGGTCCTCGTTCTCGCCGCGCAGCGTCGCGACCTGCTGGTTCAGCTGGTCGAGACGGCCGGATTGATCGAGGATCGTACGCTGGGCGGCGGACAACTGGCTCGCCAGGTTGTCGGTCTTGCTGCGCAGGTCGAGCACGGCGCGGCGCGCTTCGTTGTCGTCGAACACGCCGGCGTGCGCCGGCGCGGCCGACCACGCCGCGCCGGCGACGCAGAATGCTGCGGCAACGCGCAGCCAGGATACACGATGCGTCATACGGCGATTCTTCCGTTACTTACTGTTGGTAGACGAGGTCGGCGCGACGGTTCTGCGCCCACGACGCTTCGTCGTGACCCGTTGCCTGCGGCTTTTCCTTGCCGAGGCTCACGGCTTCCATCTGCGAATCGTTCACGCCGAGCAGCGCCATCGCGCGGCGGACGGCTTCCGCACGCTTCTGGCCCAGCGCGAGGTTGTACTCGCTCGTGCCGCGTTCGTCGGTGTTGCCCTGGATCAGCACGTGGCGCTGCGGATGGCTCTTCAGGTACTGAGCGTGCTGCTGCATCAGCGGCTGGTACTCGTCCTTCACCGAATAGCTGTCGAAGTCGAAGTAGATGCTGCGCTTCGCGAGCGGGCTGTTCGGGTCGTTCAGCGGATCGACGTTCACTTGCGCGACGTTGTCGGCGCTCGGTTGCGTGCTGACTGCACCCGCGTTTGCCTTGTCGTCGAGCTTCACGCCCGATTTGCACGCTGCGAGCGCGCTGATCATCATCACGGCCAGAGCCAGACGAGCTTTATTCGACATCATGGTTACTCTCCTTGTGGTCATTGCATGAAGGGCCCCCAGGACGGCTCACGAACGGAGCCGCCCTGGACGGACAGGATCTGTGGCGGCGCGCTGCCGTCGGAGGGCACTGCAGCCAGAACGTTGCGACCACCCGACTGGGTAGCGTACAGAAGGTACTGGCCGTTTGCCGCGAAGCTCGGCGATTCGTCGTGATTCGTATTCGTGATGGCGTTCGCCGCTCCGGATTGCAGATCCTGAACGTACAGCTTGAAGCCCCCACCGGTGCGGGAGATGTAGGCGAGCAGCTTGCCGTCCGGGCTCACACGCGGGCTCGTGTTGTAGCTGCCGGTAAAGGTCACGCGCTGCGCGGCACCGGCGCTTTCGCCCTGTGCCGGCATCCGGTAGATCTGCGGCGCGCCGCCGCGATCGCTCGTGAAGTAGATCCAGCGGCCGTCCGGCGAGTAGTACGGCTCGGTGTCGATCGAGCTGCTCTGCGTGAGACGGCGCAGGCCGCCGCCGTTCGCATTGACCGTATAGATTTGCGTGTTGCCGGTCAGCGACAGCGCGACGGCGAGCGTGTTGCTGTCCGGCGACCATGCCGGTGCGCTGTTGTTGCCCTTCTGGTCCGAGACCATGTAGCGGCGGCCGGTCGGCAGGTCATGGATGTAGACGATCGGCTTCTTGCGCTCGAACGACACGTACGCGACCTTCGTGCCGCTCGGCGACCAGGCCGGCGAGATGATCGGCTCGGTGCTCGACAGTGCGATGCGCGCGTTCTGGCCGTCCGAATCCGAGATCTGCAGCTGGTAGCGATTACCGGTCTTGATCACGTACGACAGGCGCGTGGCGAACACGCCGCGCACGCCGAGCAGCTTCTGGTAGATGTAGTCGGCAATCTTGTGGCCGGCCGTGCGCAGCGTGGTGTCGGTGGCCGTCAGCGACAGGCCGCCGAGGCTTTGCTGCTTCACGGTGTCGTACAGGATGAAGTTGACCTTGTACTGGCCGTTCGCGTCGCGGTTCACGCTGCCGGCGACGAACGCATTCGCGCCCTTGGCCTTCCATGCGCCGAGATCGACCGAGGCGGTCTCGGGCACGGGCGTGCTGCCCGCGTCGATGTTGGTGAATTTGCCGCTGCGGGCGAGGTCGGCGCGGACGATCGACGTGACCTGCTGCGGCAGGCCCGCCTCGTTCGCGAAATTCGCTGTGGCAATGGGGAACTGGGTCGAACCGACACCGGTGATCAGCACGTTGACCTGGGCGTTAGCGGCGCTGCCCGCCGCAATCAGACACGAGGCCACGAGTGCCCTGAAACCTAGTTTTGTCATCAAACTCATGCTTCTTGCTTCCCGTATGACTTGGATCGCTGCGCAACCGCAGAGAGACAGTAAAAATACCCGATTCGTTCCCGTCCGACAGCGACGCCCGGAGTGTAAGCGTATTTCCTTTCACTCCGCCGCCTTGAAGGTAATCGTAATGTCCGACGGGGTACGACCGTTAGAATCGGGCGGCAACGGGACCGATGCCTGGATCGCATTGACCACGGCTTGATCCCACCCCGAATTCCCGCTGGAGCGGGAGACCGATGCGCTCAATACGTCACCGGACGGCGTGCACCGAATCTTGACGACGGTGGTCAGGCCTGCTCGCTCGCCGCCCCAAACGATGTTCGGCTTGACGCGGCGGCGCACCTTGTCGGCATAGCCGGGCGATGCGGCATTGCCGCCGGAGCCCGTACCCGTGCCGCTCTTCGCGAGGCCTTCGCCGCCACCTTCGCCGGCGCCGGACAGGCCCTGCATCTGCGCGAGACGCGCGCTGCGTTCGCGGTCGAGCTTCGCCTTCGCCGCCGCATCGGCCTTTGCGCGCGCCGTGGCTTCGGCCTTCGCCTTGGCCTGGGCTTCCGCCTTCGCCTTCGCGGCCGCGTCGGACTTCGCCTTCGCCGCCTGCTGCGCTTCGAGCTGCGCCTGCTTCTGCTGCTGGAGTTTCTGCTGTTCGAGCTTCTGCTGCTCGGCGAGCTGCTGTTGCTTGAGCTTGTCGGCCTGCTTCTGCCTGTCGCGTTCCGCGGCCTTCTGCGCGGCGAGCGCGGCAGCCTGCTGCGCCGCAAGTTGCGCGCGCCGGGCGTCCTCTTCCTGCTTGGCCTTCAGTTGCTGCGCGCGGCGCTGCTGCTCGAGCAGCGCTTCGCGCGCGGCCGCTTCCTGCTGCCGCTTCTTCTGCTGCAGCGCGATGTCGGCCTGCTCGTCGCGCACCGGGGGAGGGGGCGGCGCGACCTTCGCGGGCGGCGTCACGACAGGCCGCGGCGCGGCGACGTCGGGCACTTCGGTCCACAGCTCGGCTTCGGCGCCGGCCGGCGTGCTGTTCTGCCACTGCACGCCGTGATAGAGAAACAGCGCGAGCAGCACGTGCATCAGCGCGGCGAGCGCGAATGCACGCCAGGTGCCGCGCTCGCGAGGTGGCCGAGGCGGATAGCCGGTGCTGCGCAGGGATTGCTGCCGGTTCATTGCGATTTGACGAGGAGGCCGACGCGCTTGACGCCGCGCGTCTTCAGATCCGACATCACGGTCATGACCGCATCGTACTGCACGGTCTTGTCGGCCGCGATCACGACCGGCTGGTCGGGATGATCGGCCTGCCGGGCCGAGATGAAGCTGTCGAGCTCGGCCTTCGTCATCGTGTCTTCCCGGGTCGCGCCCGAGTCGCCCTTGTATTTGACGCTCATCGTGCGGTCGGCCTTGATGTTGACGACGACGGGCGGCGTCTGCTCCTGCGGCGCGGCGTTGCCGACGGTCGGCAGGTTGATGATCGACGGGGCGACGAGCGGTGCGGTGACCATGAAGATCACGAGCAGCACCAGCATTACGTCGATGTACGGCACGACGTTGATGTCGGCCATTGCGCGGCGCGAGCGGCCGCCGCGCATGCTGGATCGGATGGGACTTCCTGCCATGGCGAGCTCCTTACTGGGCCTGACGCTGCAGGATGTTCGAGAACTCTTCGATGAAGGTCTCGAAGCGGATCGCGAGGCGGTCGATGTCGTGCGCGTAGCGGTTGTACGCGACCACCGCCGGAATCGCGGCGAACAGGCCGATCGCGGTGGCGACGAGCGCCTCGGCGATGCCCGGCGCGACGTTCGCGAGCGTGGCCTGCTGCACGTTCGCGAGGCCGCGGAACGAGTTCATGATCCCCCAGACCGTGCCGAACAGGCCGATGTACGGGCTGACCGAACCGACCGATGCGAGGAACGCGAGGTTCGCTTCGAGCACGTCCATTTCACGCTGGAACGACGCGCGCATCGCGCGGCGTGCACCGTCGAGCACGAGGCCCGGATCGCTGAGGCGCTTTTCCTTCGCCTTCAGGAATTCGCGCATACCCGATTCGAAGATCCGCTCGAGCGCGCCGATCGTGTGGCGGTTGTTGGCCGCACTCTGGTACAGCGCCTGCAGGTCGCCGCCCGACCAGAAATCCCTCTCGAAGCGTTCGGTCTGCGCGCGTGCGCGGCGGATCGCAAACCACTTGCGGAAGATGAAGGTCCACGACATCAGCGACAGCAGCAGCAGCAGCCCCATCACGGCCTGGGCCAGCACGCTCGCGTTGAGGACGAGGGAAATGATCGACAGGTCTTGAGAAGTGTTCATAGAGGTTTGAGTAACGTCCCTTCGGGGCGCCCGGTATGCGTGCGGCGCGGCGCGCCGGCCAAGCCTGGCGCCGAACCTTGCTTAGTATCGAATCAGGAAGGCAAGTTCATGGGCTTTGTCTAAACGGCGCTCATGCGAGCTTCGTTGACAATACAGTCTGCCCGGCGTCGATGACGGGCCCGCGTTGCAGCGCGTCGAGCACGGCCGGCGGGATGGCCGCGGGCCGGATACCGTTACGGTCGACGCAGCCGAGGCGGATATGTCCGGCCACGAGCAGCGTGTCGCCACACCAGGCTTCCTGCGTGAATTCCACCGATGCGCGGCCGATGCGTCCGGGCCGGCTCGTGATCGCCAGCGTGTCGTCGAGTCGCGCCGGTGCGCGGTAGTCGAGCGAGGTGCTGCGGACGATGAAGATCGCGCCGGTATCGTCGGCGAGCCGACGCTGGTCGACGCCGCATGCGCGAAGCCACTCGGTGCGGGCGCGCTCGAAGAACTTCAGGTAGTTGGCATAGAAGACGATGCCGCCTGCATCGGTATCCTCGTAGTACACGCGCACCGGCCAGGTAAAGCCGGAACGCCCTTCCGGGGAGCGGGTAGGCTGAGTCATGGCGCGCATTCTACCGGAACGCAGGAACCGGATTCGTAACCGTTTCGTAACGGAATGTAGTACGACGCGGCATACCGCGGGCCGGCCGCGGCTGCGCGCGATGGGTCAGCCGCGATGGATCGTGAGGCCGGCCGGCGCCTGGGCGACCGGCATCATCTCGATCGTGTTGATGTTCACGTGTGCCGGGCGCGTCGCGATCCAGTAGATCGTGTCGGCGATGTCCTCGGACGTGAGCGGCTGGACGTTCTGGTACACGTTCGCCGCCTTCGCGTCGTCGCCGCGGAAGCGGACGTTCGAGAATTCCGTGCCGCCGCACAGGCCCGGCTCGATGTCGGTCACGCGCAACGGCGTGCCGATCAGGTCGGCGCGCAGGTTCAGGCTGAATTGTCGGACAAAAGCCTTGGTTGCGCCGTATACGTTCCCGCCCGGATACGGATAGGTTCCGGCAACCGAACCGAGATTGAAGATATGGCCGCGGCCGCGCTCGATCATGCCGGGCAGCAGCGCGTGCGTGACGGTCACCAGGCCCGAGCAGTTCGTGTCGATCATGGTCTGCCATTCGTCGAGGCTGGCCTTGTGGGCCGGCTCGACGCCAAGCGCGAGGCCGGCGTTGTTGACCAGCACGTCGAGCGCCGCGAATTCGGCGGGAAGGGCGCCCGGCACGGCTTCGACGGCCGCGCGGTCGCGCACGTCGAGCTCGAGCGGCAGAAGGGCATCGCCGAGCTCGGCGGCGAGCGCATCGAGACGATCCTTGCGACGCGCGGTCGCGACGACGCGGTGGCCTCCTTTGACGAAGGCACGGGCGATGGCGGCGCCGAAGCCGGCGGACGCGCCTGTGACGAACACGATCATTGCTGCTCCTGGTCGATAACAAAGTAGCGGGTGATATCCCGCAAGCCTACTGAGATTGCCGCACCGCGGCAAGGCGGCAAAGCGTTTCGGCACGGGCGCGTAGAGTCTGGCCCCAATTGCTCCCGGCGCGCTGCCGTGCGGTTGCCTATTCATGACGCATCCAATACACTAACGCGCTCATCACCCCTGCGTGACTGGCGATAGAACCCTTCGGGTTCAAGGTGGAGCATCCCACCGTGAAGCGCGGGGCGCCGTTTTTGCCGTTCGCCTGGGCAGCCGTTGTGCGCCGTCGCGTGCATTGCCGGTGGCTGTCCTGCCTCGCGTCATCCGGATTCTTCCGCCACGTCGAGCTGGTCCCGCCAGCAGCGCATCGTACTCGGCCACCCCGGTCAACCTGTACACACTTAACGGAAACCGTATGTTTGACAGAGCCCAAAGCACCATCGCGAACGTCGATCCCGAAGTCTTTGCAGCGATCGAGCATGAAAACCGCCGCCAGGAAGATCACATCGAGCTGATCGCGTCGGAAAACTACACGAGCCCGGCCGTGATGGCCGCGCAGGGCTCGCAGCTCACGAACAAGTACGCGGAAGGTTATCCGGGCAAGCGCTACTACGGCGGCTGCGAGTACGTCGACGTGGTCGAGCAGTTGGCGATCGACCGCGTGAAGCAGCTGTTCGGCGCGGAAGCGGCGAACGTGCAGCCGAACTCGGGTTCGCAGGCGAACCAGGGCGTGTTCTTCGCGATGCTCAAGCCGGGCGACACGATCATGGGCATGAGCCTCGCGCACGGCGGCCACCTGACGCACGGCTCGCCGGTGAACATGTCGGGCAAGTGGTTCAACGTCGTGAGCTACGGCCTGAACGAGAACGAAGACATCGACTACGAAGCGGCCGAGAAGCTCGCGCAGGAACACAAGCCGAAGCTGATCATCGCGGGCGCGTCGGCGTTCTCGCTGAAGATCGATTTCGAACGCCTGGCGAAGATCGCGAAGTCGGTGGGCGCGTACCTGATGGTCGACATGGCGCACTACGCGGGCCTGATCGCGGCCGGCGTGTACCCGAACCCGGTGCCGCACGCTGATTTCGTCACGACGACGACGCACAAGAGCCTGCGCGGCCCGCGCGGCGGCGTGATCCTGATGAAGTCCGAGTACGAGAAGCCGATCAACTCGGCGATCT
The DNA here is from genome assembly GCF_049805555.1 of Burkholderia sp. DN3021. Lineage (NCBI taxonomy): Bacteria > Pseudomonadati > Pseudomonadota > Betaproteobacteria > Burkholderiales > Burkholderiaceae > Burkholderia > Burkholderia sp. DN3021. The sequence goes on from NZ_JBNCAB010000023.1 coordinate 40,379, forward strand.
TCCCGGGCATCCAGGGCGGCCCGCTGATGCACGTGATCGCGGCGAAGGCGGTGGCGTTCAAGGAAGCGCTGTCGCCGGAGTTCAAGGCGTACCAGGAAAAGGTGGTCGAGAACGCGCGCGTGCTGGCTGAAACGCTGGTGAAGCGCGGGCTGCGGATCGTGTCGGGCCGCACGGAAAGCCACGTGATGCTGGTCGACCTGCGTGCGAAGAACATCACGGGCAAGGCAGCGGAAGCGGCGCTCGGCGCGGCGCACATCACGGTGAACAAGAACGCGATCCCGAACGACCCGGAAAAGCCGTTCGTGACGAGTGGCGTGCGCCTGGGTTCGCCGGCGATGACGACGCGCGGCTTCGGGCCGGCGGAAGCGGAGCAGGTGGGCAACCTGATCGCCGACGTGCTGGAGAACCCGGAAGATGCAGCGACGATCGAGCGCGTGCGTGCGCAGGTCGCCGAGCTGACCAAGCGTTTCCCGGTCTATCGCTGATCGACGATGCGCTGCCCGTTCTGCCGGCATGACGACACGCAGGTCGTTGATTCGCGCGTGTCCGAAGATGGCGCCGCGATTCGGCGGCGCCGTCGCTGCTCGGCTTGCGACAAGCGCTTCACGACGTACGAGCGGGTCGAGCTGTCCCTGCCGTTCGTCGTGAAGAAGGACGGCAGCCGCACGGAATTCGACCGCCGCAAGATCGTCGCCAGCATGCAACTCGCGCTGCGCAAGCGGCCGGTTGCCGCCGACGCGATCGATGCGGCGGTCGCCCGCATCGAATATCAACTGCTCGCGACAGGCGAGCGTGAAGTGCGTAGCGAGAAGCTCGGCGAACTCGTGATGAACGAGTTGCGCGGCCTCGATACGATTGCCTATGTCCGCTTCGCATCGGTGTATCGCCGGTTCGAGGACGTTTCTGAATTTGCCGACGTGATCGAAGAGTTCCGTCGCGCCTCTCCCGCCAAGACCCCGCGTAAGCGCTGACGCGCTGCGTCCGTTCATCGTCTTCTCCGTTGGTTCAGTTCGCGCCGATTGTGTCGGTCGCGATCGCATGTCGCCAGTCAGCCGTTCGGCAAATGGCGTGCGTCCGCACGTGTCGCTACAGTCGTCGCATCACCTTGGCGGAGGACGACTGCGATGGGACTGCGTTACCCATTCTTGAAAAGCGTGGTGCGACGCTCGGGCGGGTTCACGCTCGTCGAGCTGATGGTCGTTATCGCGCTGGCGGCCGGGCTTGCACTCTATGCGGCACCCGCGTTCGACCAGTGGCGCATGCGCGAACGCGTGGATGCGCGCTCGCTTGCGTTGCTCGGGGCGCTGTCGTTTGCGCGTACCGAGGCGACGCGTCTCGGCGTGCGCGTCACGCTGTGCCGGGCCGGGAACGACGGTGTTTGCCTGCGTGCCGGCGAGCGGTGCGATTCGGCCGAATGGTCGTGCGACTGGCTCGTCAGCGGGCAATTCGACGGGCAGTCGCGCGTGCTGCGGCGCTATCCGCGCGATGCCGAAGTGGCCGTCGCGGGCGCCGCGCACGATCTGGCTTTCGCGCCGCCGGTCGGCCAGGCGATCGGCGGAATCCGGCGTTTCGAATTGCGTCCGCGCCGCGACCCGTCCGGAGCCGACGACGCACGCGCTTCGCGTTGCGTGCGGATTGCGGCGGGCGGCCGTGCGCGCATTGTCACCGGCCGTTGCGGCGCGGCGTGATGACCATGCGCAACGCAATGCACGGCACGTCGCTGATCGAGGCGATGCTGGCCGTCGCGCTGCTCGCGACCGTGATGCTGGCGGTGGCCGGCAGCCAGCTCGCGATGGCGCGCACGCAGCGGGCGACGATCTGGCGTGAAGGCGCGCTGTGGCTGGCCGATGCGCGTGTCGAGCGCCCGCGCGCCGGCGCAGGAGCCGACGACGGTCTCGCGGCGCTGGCGGCTGCATCGTTGCCCGGCGGTGCGATGACGCTCGACGACGGGCCGGCCGGCGTCCGGTACGCGATTGTCGGCTGGAGAGGCGGCAATGCAGCGGTTTCGCCGCGATGCGAAGTTGCAGGTGCGTCGGCGCAGCCGCCGTCTTGCGTCCGGATTCCGTTTCGGGAGGCTGGTGCAGATGAACGCTGACCGCCGCATGCGTGCGCATATGCTGCTCGAAGTGCTGATCGCGATGACCGTCGGCCTCCTCGTGCTCGTGGCGGCCGGTGCGCTGTACCACGCGCAGCGCGTTGCGCAGCGGCGCGCGGAAGACGGGTTCCGGATGCGCGATGCAGCCGGCACCGCGCTGATGCTGATCGGCCAGCAACTCCAGATGGCAGGATTCCGGCCGCTCGATGCAGAACGCGCGTCATCGTTGCCGCCGGTGTTCGGTTGTTCGATGGCGCGCGTGCGCGGCGACGGTGCGCAGGTACGGTGCGAGCCTGCGAGCGCTTCGTCGGACGCACTGCTGATCCGATATGTCGGCGATGCCGTGTCGACGTGGCCGACGGCGAGCGGCCAGGTGTCGGATTGTCTCGGGCAGGGTGCCGGCGTGTCCGGCGAACGGGCACCGGTGGAGAACCGCTTCGATGCGCACGTCAGTCCGTCGACCGGCGAGCCCGAACTGTACTGCGAAGGAAACGGCCGTCCAGGCACGCCACAGCCGGTCGTGTCGGGCATCGATCAGTTGCGTGCGCGCTATCTTCGTCGCGGCGGCATGCAGTTCGTCGATGCCGATGCAATGCGTGTCGACGACTGGCGCGATGTCGTGGCCGTGCATGTCTGCGTGCGTGCGCGCGGCGAACCGATGCGCGAGCCGGCCCGCCACGTCGACTGCGACGGTCGAGCTGCGGTTGCACAGGACGGCCGTGCACGTTTGACGCTGCATCGTGTCGTCGCGTTGAGGAATGCAGCGATCGCATTCGACGATACGTTGCGCGACGCAACGCACGCACGCGAGGTGTTGCGATGAGCGAAGCAGGAGGGTACTCGCGGGAGATATCGCGATGCGTTGCGGCAGGCAACCTGCCCGGGCACATTGTGGCGAACGGTGACGAACTGCGGCAGGCCGTGCGCACGGGAGCCGTGGCAACGAACCGGCGCGAGCCGCGCATACGTTTCCGGTCGGCCGGTCGCGATTGGCGTCGCGACGCGGGCCTCGCATTGCCCGCAGTGATCGCGGTCGGTGCCGCCATTGCAGCACTGACAGGCACTTGGTTCGAATCCGCGCTGACGGAATCGCGCCGCACGCGTGCGTTGTCGGATCGGCTGATTGCATTCCATGCGGCCGATGCCGCGCTTGCGGCGTGCACCGCGCGATTGCTCCGTGGCTCGGCACCCTACGTGAACGAAGGCGAATCGCACACGGAGCCCGACGCGTGGCGGCGCATGCCGGCGATGGCGGCCGCCGAAGCGTTCGCGCCGTTCGCCGGATGGCCGATGGCCGCGCAGCCGCCGCGATGCCTGATCGAGGCGTGGCGCGGAGCAGGGCCGGCCGGTGGCCGCGCTTACGTCGTCACCGCGCGTGGCGTCGGCGCGCACGTGTCGAGTGCCGTCTGGCTGCAACACCAGGTCGCAATACGCGACGGCCGCATCGTTGCGCTGCGCTGGCGGCGCGTCGCGGCAGTGCTTCGATGAACGGTCGCGCGTCCGTGTACCGATCGGCGGGATTCACGCTGATCGAGCTGATGATCGTGCTCGCGATCGTCGCGGTGCTGGCCGGATGGGGCATCCCGTCGTATCGCGAGCATGTCGTGCGCGTTCATCACGCGTCGGCGGTGTCCGCGCTGTATCGGGCGGCCCAATATCTCGAAACGCTGGACGGCGCACCGCCGCCGGCATTGCCGGACGCGCTCGCGCAGGCGCCGCCGGACGGGCGGGCCGTTTATCGATTGACGCTCAGGCGGCCGGACGGCGACGACTCGCCGGTCACCTACGAGCTGGAAGCAAGCCCGCTCGACACGGGCCCGATGCACGACGATGCGTGCGGCGCCTTCACGCTGCGTTCGGACGGGACGAAGGGCAATGCGCGAAGGGATGGCGCCGACGAACAGGGTGCTGCTTGTTGGGGCGTGCGTTGAATTCGCACGAAGGGCGCGCAACGGCGCATGGCCGTGCGCGCTGGTCGCCGAGTATCAGTCGTCGTGTGCGTCGAGCTCGCGCTCGTCGCGCGACTGCTTCCAGATCCGGTAGACCTCCCATGCGGCGAAGCCGAGCGTGCCCCACTTCAGCGCGGGGCCCGCGCTCGCGCGCAGCAGCGAGCGAACGGGTTTCGCCAGCACGAGCGACGCGAGCGAACTCAGCATCGGATACTGGTTGACGAGGTGGCCGAGGCTCGCGTTCAGGTTTTTTGCGGACTGGCTGAACTTGCTGCCGGAAAGGCCGGGGATGAATACCTTGAGCCAGCTGAAGCGCGTGACGGCCTGGCGCATTTCGCCGGCGGCCGCCGCGAGCTCGAGCCGCTCGACTTCGGATCGCAGGATCAGCAATTCCTTGCGGAGCGCGCGATGCTGCGATGCGCTCCAGTTCGATCGCGACGAATGGGGGCGGTGTGCATTGCCCGTGACGTTCTGGCTCATGGCGCGTCGGCGAAGTAGGTGGGAAGGGGGAACACGACTGCGTTCACGGCTTGCCGCGGAACAGTTCGCGGTCTTTATCGAGTTCGGCGAGCGTCGCCTCGAACACGGTCGGTGCATCGCGCAGGCCCGAGCGCGCCTTCAGCGCGCACACGATGCCGCCTGCGGCATACAGCGCGGTGATCGCTGCGAGCGATTGCCAGCGATAGGTATCCCAGAACGCGATCGCGACGAGCACGGTCAGGCTCATGAGCGCCATCGTCGCGAGCATCATTGCGGCGAGCCCGAGGAACAGCACGCCCATCAGGCGTTCCTTCTCTTCGGCAAGCTCGATGCCCACCAGTTCGAGGCGCGTTTGCAGAAGCCCGATCGCGGAGCCGACGAGGCGGCGCAGCGGTCCTTGGCCGGATGGCTGCGAGGTGGTGTCTGTCGTCATGGGTGAGGTGCTTGCGCGTGCAGTGAGCAGCTAGGACAAAGCCGGCCGGCGGCAACCGCCGGTCGGCTTCGACGCCCGCAGGCCGCGCGACGCGGCCCACGGGACGGAACGGCGCAGCGCGCGTTACTTGCGGTTGATCAGCAGACCGATCAGCACGCCGACGCCGGCTGCAACGCCGATCGACGTCCACGGATGCTCGTGCACGTAATCGTCGGTCGCGCGAGCGGCCTTCTTGCCTTTCTCGACGACCACGACCTGGACGTCGGCGGCCTTGTCCTTGGCCTGCTTCAGGCGCGACATGGCTTTCTCGCGCAACTCGGCCGCACGGTCGCCCGTGCTGCTGGCGGCTTGCTTGAGCAGGTCTTCGGCGTCCGCGAGAACGGTTTTGATATCCGACATCAGTTTCTCCTTGTTGATTTCCGACATTGCAACTCCCTTCGTGCTGTCATGCTGCAGGTTCACATCGTAGCGAAACGCCTGCCTGCTGGCGAGCCGGGAAGACGCACGGCGGCAGTGCAAGATCGCATGGTAAACGATTTGTAAGTATCGGCAGGGCGGCAAACGGGTGAAAAGTTTCCCACGTGGCCGGCCGTCTTGCCGCAACACCGCGTAAAAATGACAAAAAAGTATGAATATCAAACGGAATAATCGTTCGCGCGGCCCATTGCTTCCCGTAAGCTGATGGACTGTCCCGCGCCATACGGCGCGCGGTTTCAACCAGCATCGTTCGAGGAGGGAACATCATGAGTCTGCGTCTTGGCGACATCGCACCGGATTTCGAGCAGGAATCGAGCCTGGGCCCGATCAAGTTTCACGAGTGGCTCGGCGACAGCTGGGGCGTCCTGTTCTCCCACCCGGCCGACTACACGCCGGTGTGCACGACTGAACTCGGGCTGACCTCGAAGCTGAAGGGCGAATTCGAGAAGCGCAACGTGAAGGTGATCGCGCTGTCGGTCGACGGCGTCGAATCGCACAAGGGCTGGATCAACGACATCAACGAAACGCAGTCGACGGTCGTCGGCTTCCCGATCATTGCCGATGCGGACCGCAAGGTTTCGCAGCTGTACGACATGATCCATCCGAACGCGAACGAAACGCTGACGGTGCGCTCGCTGTTCGTGATCGACCCGAACAAGAAGGTGCGGCTCACCATCACCTATCCGGCCAGCACGGGCCGCAACTTCGACGAAGTGCTGCGCGTGATCGACTCGCTGCAACTGACCGACAACTACAAGGTCGCGACGCCCGGCAACTGGAAGGATGGCGACGATGTCGTGATCGTGCCGTCGCTGCAGGATCCGGAAGAGCTGAAGAAGCGTTTCCCGAAGGGCTTCAACGCGGTGCGTCCGTATCTGCGCCTCACGCCGCAGCCGAACAAGTAAGCATCGGCGCGTGAACGCGGTACCGGGCCGGCGGCCCGGTTCGCGGATCCGATATCGGATGCGGCCCGCCCGGCAGTCATGCCGGGCGGGCCGTATCTTTTTGCGCGTACGCGGCATCGCTGCCGGGCGCGCCGCATCCGGACGATCAGAAGAATGCCTGGATGCCTGTCTGCGCGCGGCCGAGGATCAGCGCGTGGATGTCGTGCGTGCCTTCGTACGTGTTGACCACTTCGAGGTTCACGAGGTGGCGCGCGACGCCGAATTCGTCGGAGATGCCGTTGCCGCCGAGCATGTCGCGCGCGAGCCGCGCGATGTCGAGCGACTTGCCGCACGAATTGCGCTTCATGATCGACGTGATCTCGACGGCCGCCGTGCCTTCGTCCTTCATCCGGCCGAGGCGCAGCACGCCTTGCAGGCCGAGCGTGATTTCGGTCTGCATGTCGGCGAGCTTCTTCTGGATCAACTGGTTCGCGGCGAGCGGCCGGCCGAACTGCTGGCGATCGAGCACGTACTGGCGCGCGGTGTGCCAGCACGATTCGGCGGCGCCGAGCGCGCCCCATGCGATCCCGTAGCGCGCCGAGTTCAGGCATGTGAACGGGCCGCGCAGGCCGCTCACGTTCGGCATCAGGTTCTCTTCTGGTACGAACACCTCGTCGAGGACGATCTCGCCGGTGATCGACGCGCGCAGCCCGACCTTGCCGTGGATCACGGGCGCGGACAGGCCTTTCCAGCCCTTCTCGAGGATGAAGCCGCGGATCGCGTCCTTGCCGTTCTCTTCGAGCTTCGCCCACACGACGAACACGTCGGCGATCGGCGAATTCGTGATCCACATCTTCGCGCCGGACAGCGAGTAGCCGCCGGGCACCTTCTTCGCGCGCGTGACCATGCTGCCCGGATCGGAGCCGTGGTTCGGCTCGGTCAGCCCGAAGCAGCCGATCCATTCGCCGGTCGCGAGCTTCGGCAGGTATTTCTGCTTCTGCGCGTCCGAGCCGAATTCGTGAATCGGCACCATCACGAGCGACGACTGCACGGACATCATCGACCGGTAGCCCGAATCGACGCGCTCGACTTCGCGCGCGATCAGCCCGTAGCTCACGTAATTGAGGCCGGGGCCGCCGTATTCCTCCGGAATCGTCGGGCCGAGCAGGCCGACTTCACCCATCTCGCGGAAGATGGCTGCGTCGGTGCGCTCGTGGCGGAACGCTTCGGTGACGCGCGGCGCGAGCTTGTCCTGCGCGTAAGCCTGCGCGGCATCGCGCACCATCCGCTCTTCCTCGGTCAGTTGCTGGTCGAGCAGCAGCGGATCGTCCCAATGAAAAGTTGCAGCACTCATCGTCTCATCTCCTGTCGGTCCGCGTTAGCGCTTCAGCGCTTACGCGGACCCCATGCTTTGCGGTCGTCCCCGGTTTGGCCGGGCTCATGCCAAATGATCGCTTGACTGAAGTTCCGCTGTGCGGAACAATGTTTTGCAAATCGAACCCAGTGTAGCATCAGATGACACTTTCAACCATCGACGAAACCACGATCGACGAACGCAAGTTCGTCGTCGCGCTCGCGCGCGGGCTCGACCTGCTGCGCGCATTCCGGCCCGGCGAGACGATGCTCGGCAACCGTGACTTCGCGGAGCGCACGGGGCTGCCGAAGGCGACCGTGAACCGGCTCGCCTATACGCTGACCGTGCTCGGCTATCTGCGCTACGACGAGACGCTCGGAAAGTATGCGCTCGACGCCGGCGTGCTGTCGCTCGGCTACGCGCTGCTGTCGGGCTCGGGGACGATCGACCTCGCGCGGCCGCACATGCAGGCGCTCGCGCGCGAGATCGGTGCCGCCGTATCGCTCGGCTGCCGCGACGGGCTCGACATGATCTATCTGGAGACGATCCGCAGCGAGACCGCGCTGACGCTCGGGCTCGCGCCCGGTTCGCGGTTGTCGATGCTGACGAGTTCGATGGGGCGCGCGTACCTGGCCGTGCAGCCGGAGGACGTGCGCCGCGCGCTTTATGCGGAACTGCATCGCGCGGCCGGCGGCGCGGCCGACGCCGATGCGCTCGTCGCCGCCGCGCGGCATGCGGTGGCCGAGTTCTCGGCGGGCGGTTGCTGCTATTCGTTTCGCGCGTGGCATATGGACGTGAACGCGGCGGCCGTGCCGTTTCGCGAGCCGCGCGAGGGGCGCTGGCTGATCCTGAGCTGCAGCGGCCCCGCATCGTCGATGGACGAGGACGTGTTCCGTACGCAGGTCGGGCCGAAGCTGAAGGCGCTCGCGCAGCGGCTCGGGCAGACGGCGTGAGCAACGCGGCGCGCGGCTAGCGCCGTCGCGCCGCAGCGGTTTCGTCTCCGGTGTCGGTGAGAGCCGATGACGGCGCTGCCGCCGTCTCTTGTGCTGCGGTCGAACCGCGCTCATCATCGTTCGCCGGCTTCCCGACGACGAGGTTCGCAATGTCCCACCCAGAAACGATGGAAGGCGGATGCGCGTGCGGCGCGATCCGCTACCGTATCGCCCACGTTCCGACCGACGCCGGCTTTTGCCACTGCCGGCTCTGTCAGCGCACGACCGGCGCGGCGGTCGTCGCATCGGCATCGGTGCCGATCGACGCGTTCGAATACCTGCAGGGCGAGCCGACCGTCTACGCGTCGAGCGCGTGGGGCGAGCGGCGCTTCTGCGGCCGTTGCGGCGCGCAGCTCGAATACCGGCTTGGCGACGCGCCGAAAACGGTCGAAATCAATTATGCGACGCTCGACGAGCCGTCGCGGCTGCGTCCGGCGTGGCACGTCTGGTATGGGGATCGTTTCCCGGGCATCGAGATCGACGACGATCTGCCCAAGTACGACGATGGCGGACGAGCGTAAGCGGTAACCATCGGCACCGACGGGCAGGCGTCGGGCAGCGGGTCGCGCCAGGCGACCCGATCGCTCCATCCCGCAAGCAGCACGACACCCGCATCCGGCATGCGGCGCGCCGCTCTCCGCGCGCGCCTGCCGCCCCATCCGTTCAGGCCGTCACGACCTTCGCAAACGCGGGCCCCTGCATGAACCGCACGTCGTGCTGGCGCAGCAGCTCGCACTGCGCCTCGTCGACGACGCCGTCGAAGATCAGCGGAATCCGCACGCGCTGCGCATACGCGACGAGCGCCTTGACCATCCCGTCGCGCAACGCGATGCCCGCATCCATCTTGATGTAGTCGGGCCGCGCCATCTCCGATTCGACCGCGAGGATGCGGCCCGGATCGGGCAGCTTGTCCGCGACCTTGAAGCCGTGATGCTGGTAGCTGCGCGTCAGGTAGCCGAGGAAGGTCTTGTGCGCGACCGCGACCGCCGGCAGCTCGATCACGATCCGCTCGGTCGGCAGCCCGAAGCGCTGCAGCACCGACGAGAAATGCTTGCCGTGGTCGTACTTCACGCTCTTGAGCAGCCGTTCGTGCACGCGCAGGAACAGCAGCCCGTGGCGCTGCGCGCCGAAGAAGTTGATCGCGTGCAGCGCGCGCGACAGGCGGTCGATCGCGACGAGCGTCTGGTCGTCGACGGCCGAGTCGACCGGATCGTGCGCGGCGCCCGTGACGACCGTGACAGCCTGGAAGCCGAGTTCGTCGCCGTAGCGCTCGATCGCGTCGGTGAACGACGTCGATTGCGGCGCGCCGGGCATCGTCACGTCGTAGATCGGTTCGTAGGCGCTGCCGAGCGTGCGCTCGGGCAGATTCGCGCTCGCGGTGCCGCCTTCGGCAAGCGCGAGGTGATCCCGCAGATACGGCAGTTGCCCGGCACGGGCGACCAGCTCGGGAATGGTGGGCGGAATCATCGGCGTAAGAAGGAAAAACGGCGGCCGAACGGGCCGCCTCGTATCTGGATATTAGCAGTGCGCGCCACGCTCGGCTCGGCGTTTCGCTCATATGGTTATCCCGTTCTGGAACCGGCGGCTAGGGTTTACGTTTATTTCACTATTCGTAATTGGTTTTACTATTCGTAAATCCAGGATTTGTCGCCGATCAAGAAATGCGGCATTCGGGCGTCGCTCGACGGCGCCGTTCGCGAATCAACAGGAAGCAAGGAGCGAGACGTGGCGGTTGACAGGAAAGGCGGGCGGGAGCGCCGGCAGGTGACGGGCGCAATGACGGGCGCGCCGGCGCGCGCACGGCAGGGTTGAGGCGCGGATGGCGACCATGAGCATCGATTACCAGACGCTGAAGTTCGAGTACCGTCCGCGCGCGCATGACGCGGCCGTTCACCCGGTGATCGTCGTCGGCGCGGGCCCGGTGGGCCTGTCGGCCGCGATCGACCTCGCGCAGCAGGGCGTGCCCGTCGTGCTGCTCGACGACGACGACACGCTGTCCACCGGCTCGCGCGCGATCTGCTTCGCGAAACGCACGCTCGAGATCTTCGACCGGCTCGGCTGCGGCGAGCGCTTCGTCGACAAGGGCGTGAGCTGGCACGTCGGCAAGGTGTTCCTGCAGGACGAACAGCTTTACGCATTCGACCTGCTGCCCGAGGAAGGGCATGCGCGCCCCGCGTTCATCAATCTGCAGCAGTACTACGTCGAAGGCTATCTGGCCGATCGTGCGTTCGAGCTGCCGAACCTCGACATCCGCTGGAAGCACAAGGTGACGGGCGTCGAGCAGTCGGACGAGCATGCGGTGCTGACGATCGAGACGCCGGACGGCGTCGCGACGCTGCGTGCGCAATACGTGATCGCGGCCGACGGCTCGCGCAGCCCGATGCGCACGATGATGGGCCTCGAAAGCCACGGCCGTACGTTCAAGGACCGCTTCCTGATCGCCGACGTGAAGATGAAGGCGGAGTTTCCGACCGAGCGCTGGTTCTGGTTCGATCCGCCGTTCCACCCGAACCAGTCGGTGCTGCTGCACCGCCAGCCCGACAACGTATGGCGCATCGACTTCCAGCTCGGCTGGGACGCCGATCCCGTCGCCGAGAAGCAGCCGGAGCGCGTGATCCCGCGCGTGCGCGCGCTGCTCGGGCCGGACGCCGAGTTCGAGCTCGAATGGGTGAGCGTCTATACGTTCCGCTGCCAGCGGATGGAGTCGTTCCGTCACGGCCGCGTGCTGTTCGCGGGCGACTCCGCGCACGGCGTGTCGCCGTTCGGCGCGCGCGGCGCGAACAGCGGCGTGCAGGACGCGGACAACCTCGCATGGAAGCTGAAGCTCGTGCTCGACGGCCGCGCGGCCGACCGTCTGCTCGATACGTACGCGAGCGAACGCGAGTTCGCGGCCGACGAGAACATCCGCAACTCGACGCGCTCGACCGATTTCATCACGCCGAAAAGCCCGGTGTCGCGCGTGTTCCGCGACGCGACGCTGAAGCTCGCGCGCGATTGCGAATTCGCGCGCAAGCTCGTGAACAGCGGCCGCCTGTCGGTGCCGGCCGTGCTGGCCGGTTCGCCGCTGAACACGCCGGATCGCGGCGGCGACGCATTCGCATGCGCGATGCGGCCGGGTGCGGCGGCAGCCGATGCACCGGTGCGTGTGCAGGGTGCGGCGGGCTGGCTGCTGCAGCACTTGCGCGGCGGCTTCACCGGCGTGCTGTTCGGGTTGCCGGGCGACGCGGCCGCGCTCGCGCAGGCCGTCGACGGCCTCGCGCTGCCGGTGCGGCCGGTGCTCGTCGTGCCCGCCGGGCACGCGCAGCCGGTGGCCGGCATCGACGTCGTGGAGGACGTCGGCGGTTTCGCCGCGCAACGCTATGACGCGAAGCCCGGCACGTTCTACCTGCTGCGTCCCGACCAGCATGTCTGCGCACGCATGCGCACGCTCGACCGTCAGGCGCTTGCCGACGCACTGGCGCGCGCGACCTGCGCACGCTGAATACCGCAATGGACACGATAACGACACCGGAGACCCCGTCATGCCCTCACTCGACACCCACCCGCGCCTGGCCGATCCGGACGCGTTCTACGAAGCGCTGATCGACATGCATCGCGACCTGTCCGACGCCGACAGCCAGCTCGTCAACGCGAAGCTGATCCTGCTGCTCGCGAACCAGATCGGCGACGCCGACGTGCTGCGCGAAGCGATGGCGCTCGCGCGCCAGGGCGTGACGCCGCCCGTGCATCCGGCCGCCGAGGTCGCGCAATGAGCGCGGCGCCGGCCGACGCGCGCGTGCTCGAAGTAGAGCGCGTGATCGACGAGACCCATCGCCCGGGCTTTCACTGGATGCTGCTCGTGTTGTGCGGGCTGTGCCTCGTGATCGACGGTTTCGATGCGCAGGCGATGGGCTACGTCGCGCCGAGCGTGATCGCCGAATGGGGCGTGCCGAAGCAGGCGCTCGGCCCGGTGTTCAGCGCGAGCCTGTTCGGGATGCTGCTCGGCGCGCTCGGGCTGTCGGTGCTGGCCGACCGGATCGGGCGGCGCCCGGTGCTGATCGGCTCGACGCTGTTCTTCGCGGTGACGATGCTCGCGACGCCGTTCGCGGGCTCGATTCCCGTGCTGATGGCGCTGCGCTTCGTCACGGGCCTCGGCCTCGGCTGCATCATGCCGAACGCGATGGCGCTGGTCGGCGAGTTCAGTCCGGCCGCGCATCGCGTGAAGCGGATGATGATGGTGTCGTGCGGCTTCACGCTTGGCGCTGCGATCGGCGGCTTCATCAGCGCCGCGCTGATTCCGGCGCTCGGCTGGCGTTCGGTGTTCTTCGTCGGCGGCGCGGTGCCGCTCGTGCTCGCGATCGCGATGATCGCGCGGCTGCCCGAGTCGCTGCAGTTCCTGGTGCTGAAAGGGCGCGTCGCGCAGGCGCGCGACTGGCTCGCGCGCTTCGCGCCGCAGGCCGGCATCGATGCGGACACGCGCCTCGTCGTACGCGAGCGGGCCGCGACCGGCGCGCCGGTGGCCGAGCTGTTCAGCCACGGCCGCCTGCCGGTCACGCTGCTGCTGTGGGCGATCAGCTTCATGAACCTGATCGATCTGTACTTCCTGTCGAACTGGCTGCCGACCGTGATGCGCGAAGCGGGTTATTCGCCGGGCACGGCGGTGATCGTCGGTACGGTGCTGCAGACGGGCGGCGTGATCGGCACGCTGTCGCTCGGCTGGTTCATCGAACGCTACGGCTTCGTGCGCGTGCTGTTCGCCTGCTTCGCGTGCGCGGCCGTGTCGGTGGGGCTGATCGGCTCGGTCGCGCATGCGCTGCCGTGGCTGCTGGTCGTCGTGTTCGCGGGCGGGTTCTGCGTGGTCGGCGGGCAGCCGGCCGTGAACGCGCTCGCGGGCCAGTATTACCCGACGTCGCTGCGCTCGACGGGCATCGGCTGGAGCCTCGGCATCGGCCGGATCGGCTCGGTGCTCGGGCCGCTCGTCGGCGGACAACTGATTGCGCTCAACTGGTCGAACGATGCGCTGTTCCACGCTGCCGCGGTGCCCGTGCTGTGCTCGGCGCTGTTCGTCCTCGGATTGGCCGGTGTGACGCGGCGAAACGGTGCGCACGCGCCGAACGCCGCGATGAATTGATGGAGAAAGGAAACGATGACGCTTGACCTGTCGAAACCGGCGACCGCCGGCTACCTGAGCGGTTTCGCGAACGAATTCGCGACCGAGGCGCTGCCCGGCGCGCTGCCGCACGGCCGCAACTCGCCGCAGCGCGCGCCGTACGGGCTGTATGCGGAGCAGCTGTCGGGCACCGCGTTTACCGCGCCACGCGGCCACAACCGCCGCTCGTGGCTGTACCGCATCCGCCCGGCCGCCGTGCACCGGCCGTTCGAGCCATGCGCGGGCCCGCAGCGGCTCGTGTCGGAATTCGGCGACTCGGCCGACGTGCCGCCGACGCCGCCGAACCAGCTGCGCTGGGATCCGCTGCCGATGCCGGTCGAGCCGACCGATTTCGTCGACGCTCTGGTGACGATGGCCGGCAACGGCTCGGCGGCCGCGATGAACGGCTGCGCGATCCACCTGTACGCGGCGAACCGCTCGATGCAGGACCGCTTCTTCTACAGCGCGGACGGCGAACTGCTGATCGTGCCGCAGCAGGGGCGGCTGTTCATCGCGACCGAATTCGGCCGGCTCGACGTCGAGCCGTTCGAGATCGCGGTGATCCCGCGCGGCGTGCGCTTTTCCGTCGCGCTGCCGGACGGCGAAGCGCGCGGCTACATCTGCGAAAACTTCGGTGCGCAGCTGCGCCTGCCGGATCTCGGCCCGATCGGCTCGAACGGTCTCGCGAACCCACGCGACTTCCTGACGCCGCAGGCCGCGTACGAGGATCGCGAAGGCGCGTTCGAGCTGATCGCGAAGCTGAACGGCCGACTGTGGCGCGCGGACATCGGCCATTCGCCGCTCGACGTCGTCGCGTGGCACGGCAACTACGCGCCGTACAAATACGACCTGCGCCTGTTCAACACGATCGGCTCGATCAGCTACGACCATCCCGATCCGTCGATCTTCCTCGTGCTGCAGTCGCAGAGCGATACGCCGGGCGTCGACACGATCGACTTCGTGATCTTCCCGCCGCGCTGGCTCGCGGCCGAGGATACGTTCCGCCCGCCTTGGTTCCACCGCAACGTCGCGAGCGAGTTCATGGGGCTCGTGCACGGCGCGTACGACGCGAAGGCCGAAGGCTTCGTGCCGGGCGGTGCGAGCCTGCACAACTGCATGTCGGGCCACGGGCCCGACGCGGACACGTTCGAGAAGGCGTCCGCGAGCGACACGACGAAACCGCACAAGGTCGACGCGACGATGGCGTTCATGTTCGAGACCCGCACGCTGATCCGGCCGACGCGCTATGCGCTCGACACCGCGCAGTTGCAGGCGGACTACTTCGAATGCTGGCAAGGCATCAAGAAACACTTCAACCCGGAGCAAAGATGAGCGACACCCAAGACTGGCGCGCGACGCTCGACCCGGCCCGCAAGAGCTGGGTCGATACGGCGAACGATCCCGCCTGCGATTTCCCGATCCAGAACCTGCCGTTCGGGATTTTCAGCGATGCGAAGCAGGCGGCGCGCCGTGCGGGCGTCGCGCTCGGCGACCAGATCGTCGATCTCGCGGCGCTTGCGCGGGCGGGCCTCGTGACGCTGCCGGCCGGCGCCGACGCGTTCGCCGCGCCGACGCTCAATGCGTTCATCGCGCTCGGCCGCGATGCATGGCGCAGCGTGCGCGTGCAGTTGTCGGACCTGTTCTCGCGCGACAACGCGCGGCTGCGTGACGATGCGGCGCTGCGCGCGCAGGTGCTCGTCGCGCAGCGCGACGCGACGCTGCATCTGCCGGTCGAGATCCCCGGCTACACCGATTTCTATTCGTCGAAGGAGCACGCGACCAACGTCGGCTCGATGTTCCGCGATCCGAAGAATGCGCTGCTGCCGAACTGGTCGGAGATGCCGATCGGCTACAACGGCCGCGCGTCGTCGGTGGTCGTCAGCGGCACGCCGGTGCGGCGCCCGAACGGGCAACTGAAGCTGCCCGACCAGGAGCGCCCGGTGTTCGGCGCGTGCCGCAAGCTCGACATCGAGCTGGAGACGGGCTTCATCGTCGGCAAGGGCAACGCGCTCGGCGAGCCGATCGCGTGCGAGGACGCGGAAGCGCATATCTTCGGGATGGTGCTGCTGAACGACTGGAGCGCGCGCGACATCCAGCAGTGGGAATACGTGCCGCTCGGCCCGTTCAACGCGAAGACGTTCGCGACGACGATCTCGCCGTGGATCGTCACGCTCGACGCGCTCGAACCGTTCCGCACCGCGCAGCCGGAGCAGTCGCCGCAGCCGCTCGCGTATCTGCGGCACGCGGGCAGGCATGCGTTCGACATCGCGCTCGAAGTGACGCTGCGCGCCGAAGGAGCGGCGCATGCGACGTCGATCTGCCGCACCAACTTCAAGCACATGTACTGGACGATGGCGCAGCAGCTCGCGCATCACACGGTCGCGGGCTGCAACACGCGGGTCGGCGACCTGATGGGTTCGGGCACGATCAGCGGGCCGACGAAGGATTCGTTCGGCAGCCTGCTCGAACTGACGTGGAACGGCAAGGAGCCGGTTGCGCTGGACGGCGGCGGCAGCCGCGCGTTCATCGAGGACGGCGACGAGCTCACGCTCGCCGGATGGTGCCAGGGCGACGGCTATCGCGTCGGCTTCGGCACCTGTGCGGGCAAGATCCTGCCGGCGGGGAGCGCGTAACGCGTTACGCGCAAGACGCGGCACGTAGTACGGCAGTACCGGGCGGCCCGCATCACGCGGGCCGCTTTCGTTTTGGCCGCGGACGGCGGAGCGAATGCGCCGATGTACGGCGATGCAGTGCGATGTATGCCGGCGTCAGACCGCGCGTTGCAACGCAGCGCGCCGTTCCCACAGCGCGGCCGCGACGAACGCCGCGACGCAGACGACCAGCACGCCGACCAGCGCGTTGCTGCCCAGTTGCTCCATCAGTGCGCCCGCGACGAGCGGGCCGCCGAAGCTCGCGGCGCTCCACGATGCCGACACGAGCGAGCTCGCGGTGACGAGCGCCGCGCCGCGGAAGCGTTCGCCGCATGCGACGAGCGACAGCGTGTAGATGCTGCCGGCCGCCGCGCCGAGTACGAACAGCAGCGGCCAGCACAGCCACGGGTTCGCGATCACGAGCGGCAGCAGCGGCAGGCCGGCCAGCACGATCCAGCCCGCGCCGAGGTGCACGCGTTCGCGGCCGAGCTTGTCCGCGAGCCAGCCGATCGGGAACTGCATCGCGGTATCGCCGAACAGCATGATCGACGCGAGCAGCACGGCGGTCGCGCTCGCGACGCCGTGATCCATCGCGTAGAGCGGCAGCAGCGACAGCGCGAGCGTATCGAACAGCGCGAAGAACCCGGTGCCGATGATCAGCGCGGGCATGCGCGGCAGCACGTCGAGCCAGCGACCGTGCGCTTCGTGATGGGCATCGTCACCCGCGAGCGGCGCTCGCCGGATCGTCGCGAGCGTCGGCAGCGCGAGCAGGAACAGCGCGCCGCACAGTGCGAAGCGGATGCTCGTCGCGCCCGCGATCTGGCTGACGAGCACGGGGCCCGCCATCTGGAACAGCGTGAAATTGGTCGCGTAGATCGCGACGACGCGGCCGCGCGTCGAATCGTCGGCGAGCTGGTTGACCCACGCCTCGCCGATCGTGAACAGCAGCATCAGCGCGGCGCCGCACAGCACGCGCAGCACGCCCCACAGGATCAGGTTCGACGTGAACTGCATCAGCGCGGTGGCTGCCGCGAGCAGCACGACCGACACGACGATCGCGCGGCGCGAGCCGATGTGCCGCGCGAGCGCGGTGACGAACGGAACGATCGCGAGGCCGCCGAGCGCCTGAGCGGCCGTCAGCATGCCGACGACGTTGGTGCCGTGTCCGGCTTCGGTCAGTGCGAGCGCGGTGAGCGGCAGCGTGGCGCCGGTCCCGAGGCCGACGACCGCGACGCTCAGGATGAGCGCGAGGAAATCACGATTGAGAATGGCTTTCATCGGCCGGGATGCTACACCGCGGGCCTTGAAAGGTCCATGAAGGCCATCAGGATCGAATGCGTTGCGCGCGCAACGAATGCGCGCCGGCGCGTTACACGTATTCGGTCGGCGCGGCCAGCGGGCGGCGTTCGAGCGACGCCGACCACAGCGTGAGCGCCAGCGCCGCGACGGCCATCGCGACGCCGACCCACGGCAGGTTCACGAGCGACACGCCGGAGCCGATCGCCATTCCGCCGAGCCACGCACCCGTCGCATTGCCGAGGTTGAACGCGCCCTGGTTCAGCGTCGATGCGAGGTTCGGCGCGTCGCTCGCGCGATCGACGATCAGGATCTGCAGCGGCGGCACGATCGCGAACGCGAGGATGCCCCACACGAAGATCGTCGCGAGCGCGGCGAACGGCAAATGCATCGTGCCCGCGAACAGCGCGAGGACGAGGCCGATCAACGCGAGCGTCGCGATCAGCGACGGCATCCGGCGCCAGTCGGCGAGCCTGCCGCCGAGCGTGCCGCCGACCGTCAGCCCGAGGCCGAACAGCAGCAGCACATAGGTGACCTGACGCGGCGAGAAGCCGGTAACGTCCTCGAGGATCGGCGTGATGTACGTGAACACGCTGAACAGGCTCGCGGACGCGAGCACGCTGATGCCGAGCACCATCAGCACCTGCGGGTGCTTCAGCACGCTGAATTCGCGCGTGATGCTGGTGTCGGGCATCGCGAGGTTCTTCGGCAGGCAGACCGCGAGCGCGGCGGCCGCGGCGATGCCGATGCCGGTGACGGCCCAGAACGTCGCGCGCCAGCCGAACGCCTGGCCGAGCGCGGTGCCGAGCGGCACGCCGAGCACGTTCGCGAGCGTGAGGCCCGTAAACATCAGCGCGATCGCCTGCGCGCGGCGGTTCGGCGCGACGAGGTTGCTCGCGACCACCGAGCCGATCCCGAAGAACGCGCCGTGGCAGAACGCGGTGACGACGCGCGCGGCCATCAGCACCGCATAGCCCGGTGCGATCGCGCAGAACAGGTTACCGGCGATGAACAGCCCGATCAGGCCCATCAGCGCGCGCTTGCGCGGCATCTTCGCGGTGACGATCGCGAGGATCGGCGCGCCGATCGTCACGCCGAGCGCATAGCCCGACACGAGCATCCCGGCGGCCGGAATCGACACGCCGAGGTCGCGCGCGACGTTGGGCAGCAGCCCCATGATCACGAATTCGGTGGTACCGATTCCAAATGCGGCGACGGCGAGGGCGAAAAGAGGCAAGGGCATCGCGGTAGGCTCGGGAAAAGCCGCCGCTCGGGTGGGCGCAGGATGCGCGGGGCGGGCGGACGGGAAGGCGAACGACAGCGCGATTCTACTTCAGTGAAAACCCTTATGCTCGGGGCCAAAACGGATGTTGCCGGCGTGCGACGGGATAGCGGGCGGGAAGCTCACAATGTGGGATTGGGTGGCGGTTTGCGGCGTGCGAATTCGTCGGGGTCGGCGCGATGGCGGCTACCGGGCCGCGCTTCAGGCGATGCGTTCGGGCAATCCGTCGGAGAGTGCGGCGGATCGAGCCGGTTCGGCGATGGTGTCCGGTGTGCGTGGCACGCTTGCGTCCGGTTCGGCGTTCGTGTCCGCAGGCGATGCAGGCGATCCGGCGGCGTCGATCGAGGCCGGATCGTCCCAGCCGTTCTCGAACAGGCATGCTTCGATCGGCATTCGCGCGGCCCAGCGCTCCTGCTCGAGCATCGGCTTTGCATAGAACGCGTCGACGTGCCCGACGCACAGCACGGCGATCGGCTTCGCACCGGCAGGCATCCGCAGCAGCGTGCGCAGCGCATCGACGTCGAACAGCGACACCCAGCCCATCCCGAGCCCTTCCGCGCGTGCCGCGAGCCACATGTTCTGGATCGCGCACGCGGCGGACGCGAGATCCATCTCCGGCAGCGTGCGGCGGCCGAACACGTGGTGTTCGCGGCCGTCGGCGAGCGCGACGACCAGCAGCTCGCCGCATTCGCGCACGCCTTCGACCTTCAGCCGCATGAATTCGTCCTGGCGCTCGCCGAGCGCGTCGGCGGTCGCGCGGCGCTCGGCCTCGACCAGCGCGTGGATCGCGGTGCGCAGCGCGGGATCGGTGATGCGGATGAAGCGCCACGGCTGCATGAAGCCGACGCTCGGCGCGTGGTGCGCCGCGCGCAGCAAGCGCGCGAGCACCGCTGGATCGACGGGCGCCGGCGTGAAATGGCGCATGTCGCGCCGTTCGAAAATGGCGCGGTAGACGGCGGCGATGTCGGAGTCGTCGAAACGCATGAGCGGCAAAAGCAGGGGATGACGTCGGCGCAACGATAGCAGACCGCGCGCGGGCCGCGTTACATCATTCGAAACAAAATGCGGAATTGTTGATGTAAAAGATCGTGTTTTCAGCGTTGATCAAAAGCAAACGATTGCGGTGGCGCCGGCAACCATGAAATGAGCCGGTTTCGTCTATTTCTCAGCGATTCGCCGTCACGAGGTTCTGCGGCGTGCCGGCATGCCACGCCTCGATGTTCAGCAATGTGGTGTGCGCGATCTCGGCCAGCGCCTCGCGCGTGAAGAACGCCTGGTGCGACGTGACGATCACGTTCGGGAACGTCAGCAGGCGCGCGAGCACGTCGTCCTGCAGCGGCAGGTCGGAGTGATCCTCGAAGAAGAGCCCGCTTTCCTCCTCGTACACGTCGAGCCCGAGATGGCCGAGCTGGCCGCTCTTGAGCGCGTCGATCAGCGCCTGCGCATCGACGAGGCCGCCGCGGCCGGTGTTGATCAGCATCGCGCCGTGCTTCATCCGCGCGAGCGTCTGTTCGTTGATCAGATGGTGCGTCGACGGCAGCAGCGGACAGTGCAGGCTGACGATGTCGGCCTGGTGCAGCAACGCGTCGAGCTCGACATAGCGCGCACCGAACGCGATCAGCTCGTCGTTGTACGGCGGCACCGAGTGCGCGAGCACGTGCATCCCGAAGCCCATCATGATCTTCGCGAACACGCTGCCGATGATGCCGGTGCCGATCACGCCGACGGTCTTGCCGTGCAGGTCGAAGCCGAGCAGGCCGTTCAGCGAGAAGTCGCCTTCGCGGGTGCGCGCGACGGCGCGCGGCAGGCGGCGGTTGAGCGCGAGGATCAGCGCGACCGCGTGCTCGGCGACCGCGTGCGGCGAATACGCAGGCACGCGCACGACCGCGATGCCGAGCCGCTCGGCGGCCGCCAGGTCGACGTGGTTGAAGCCCGCCGAGCGCAGCGCGATCAGGCGCGTGCCGCCGTCCGCCAGCCGTTCGAGCACGGCTGCGTCGACGGTGTCGTTGACGAACGGGCAGACGACGTCATAGCCGTGCGCGAGGATCGCGGTTTCCGCGTCGAGGTGCGACGGCTGGAAGTGCAGCCGATAGCCGAACTGCCGGTTGGCGGCGGTAAATGAATCGTCGTCGTACTGCCGGCTGCTGAACAGGATCACGCGCACGCTGCACCTCCGATGGCTGACGCGCGCAGTTTACTGCAGGCCCGTGACGATGTCGGAGCGGTCGGGGCCGCGCGACGGACGCAGGAAGCCGTAATCCTTCCGCTCGCGGGTCGTCTGCGCGCTGAAGTGGTCGAGCGCGTGCTCGACGAAGCTGCGCGTGCGGGCCGGCACGTACTGGCGGTTCGGATAGACGAGCGACAGTTGCGTATCCGGGTCGTCGATCCGGTAGCCGGGCAGCAGCCGCACGAGCGTGCCGCTGTTGAGCGCATCGGCGACGCACGGCTCGGGCAGCACCGCGATGCCGGCGCCGGCAATGGCGGCCGCATGCACGAGTGCGAGCTGGTTGAGCGTGCAGGCCGGGCGCACCGTGACCGAATGCGCGACGCCGTCGTGCCCGACCAGCTGCCACGCGGGCGCATGCTGGTGCGGCGCGAGCGTGACCCAGTCGTGGCCCGGCAGGTCGTCGGGCGCGCGCGGCTCGCCGCGCCGGTCGAGATAGGCAGGCGCCGCGCAGGCGACGAACGGGTTCGGCGCGAGCGCATGGCCGATCAGCGTCGGGTTGCCGTCGAGCCGGTTGCCCGTGACGATGCCGACGTCGTAGCCCGATTCGAGCACGTCGAGCGGCCCCTCGGCGACGGTCAGCTGCACGCGCAGCTCGGGGTAGCGGTGCCGGAAGCTGCTGACGAGCGGCGTCAGCGCGAGCGGCGACAGCAGGCCCGACGCGACGACGCGCAGCGTGCCGGCCGGTTCGCGCACGGCATGCGCGACGGACGACTCGAGGTGGTCGAATTCCTCGAGCAGCGCGCGGCAACCGTCGAGGTAGCGCACGCCGGCCTCGGTGAGCGACAGGTTGCGCGTGGTGCGGTGGATCAGCCGTGTGTTCAGGTGACCCTCGAGCATCGCGATCGAACGCGTGACGAGCGCATTGGACACGCCGAGATGGTGCGCTGCGCGCCGGAAGCTCTGCTGCTCGGCGACGCAGACGAATACACGCATGGTCTGAATCTGGTTCATGGCTTGTGTATTTCTGGCCCGGTTGATTGATTATGGTTGTGATTTTTCGCCGCGCAACCTCGAAAACGCATCGCGCGGCACCCAGTTCTCCCTCGTATCGAAAAATCAGTTTTCGATTCCGCAGACGATTGTTAAATATAGTTGCGATATCCGTCAACCTGAGAAAACGGGCGGGTTGCGGAAAATCGAAATCGCGAGTACCGGTTAAATGTCGGGCTGTCTCGTGTGGCTGCCGTTCAAAGGCGGCAGAGTATTGGAATATGCATCGTGGCGGCGAATAATTCGTATGTTAATCAATTGGTTGTTCGTGATTCGATCAGGTTTGCTCCGGTAATTCGGGGAATCGATCCCTAATACATGCTGCAGTAATGGATGTTTTTACCCAATGCGCAGATTTTGTGTATTGCATTCCGTTCGGCGATTTTTATCGAACATCCGGTCTATTTCGTTCGATACGCAAGTCGCGCTGAACCGTCGGCATCGATGAAACGCGGCGATATTGGCGGAGAAAATCGCGCGTATGGAACCGTTTCGCAGCCGGCCGGCAATGCCATTCCAATCCGGAACGCCGGCGCGCGATGCCTGGGCGGCCGGCTGGCCCGGTCCGGCGACCGGGCCACCGTCGCGCTGTCCGGCCGCGCGTGCCTCTTGCGCGAGGCCGCGGAACGCGGAATGATCGATCAGTTCGCCATGCAGTTGGTTTGGCGGGCGTCCGTGTATTTCCCTTCCTCACCTTTTGCCAGCCATGTCCATCGATTACTCGCCGATTCCCTGTCCCGTCGTCGTGCCGCTCGACGCGATCCTGCCCGAAGAACCGCTGCTGATGATGGGGGCCGGCCCGGTTCCGATCCCGGCCGCCGTCGCGAAGGCGAACACGATCGTGATCAACCACCTCGGCGCGACGATGGCGAAGATCATCGAGCAGGTGAAGGAGATGGCGCGCTACGTGTTCCAGACCCGCACGAAGTGGGTGCTCGGCGTCGCGGGCCCCGGCTCGGCCGCGATGGAAATGGCGATCTCGAACCTCGCCTGGCGCGGCACGCGCGTGCTGTCGATCCGCAACGGCTTCTTCAGCGCGCGGATGGCCGAGATGGCCACGCGCGTCGGCGCCGACGTCGCGACGCTCGAAGTGGCGGACCGCGCGGTCGCGAGCCTCGACGAGATCGCGGACGCGATCGCGCGCGAGCGGCCCGAGATCGTCACGATCGTGCAGGGCGAGACGTCGAACACCGTGTGGAACCGCGATCTGCGCGACATCGCTGCGCTCGCGAAGGCGGCCGGCGCGCTGGTCGTCGTCGACGCGGTGTGCACGCTGTCGACGATGCCGCTCGACATGGACGCGTGGGGCATCGACGCGGTGATCACCGGCGGCCAGAAGGGGCTGTCGTCGATCCCGGGCGTGTCGCTGATCGCGTTTTCCGACGCCGCGTGGGAACGCATGAAGCATCGCCCCGAGCCGAATACGCACTGGTGCCTCGACATGGCGCTCGCGGAGAACTTCTGGCACAACGCCGGCTATCACTACACGGCGCCGGTGTCGGGCGTGCTCGCGCTGCACGAGGCGCTGCGGCTGGTTTGCGCGGAGACGCTCGAAAGCCGCTTCGCGCGCCACCTGCGCTGCTCGCTCGCGCTGCAGGCGGGCGTCGAGTCGATGGGGCTCAAGCTGTATGCGCCGAAGGACTGCCGGCTCAATTCGGTGGTCGGGATCGAGACGCCGGAAGGGCTCACGCCCGGGATGGTCTGCGGCCATATCTCGAAGCAGTACCAGGTCGAGATCTCGGGCTCGTTCGGGTTGCCGATCGTGCGGATCGGGCAGATGGGCGAGCAGTGCCGCGAACACAACCTGTTCCGCACGCTGCATGCGTTCGGCCGCACGATGGTCGACCTGAAGGTGCCGGTCGACCTGCCGGCCGGTGTCGCGGCGCTCGAGCAGGAACTGTCGCGACGCGGCGCGTAACGCCGCACGCGGCCGACCGGCCTCGGGGGCCGGCTGGCCGCGATCGGTCGATCGCGCTCAGCGGCCCTGCATCGCGCGCCGGTACGTATTCGGCGTCGTGCCGTGCGCGTCGCGAAAGCGATGGCTGAAGTGGCCGGCGTTCGCGTAGCCGCAGTCGGCCGCGACCTGCGCGAGCGGCAGCGACGTCGTGCG
The DNA here is from genome assembly GCF_049805555.1 of Burkholderia sp. DN3021. Taxonomy (NCBI): domain Bacteria; kingdom Pseudomonadati; phylum Pseudomonadota; class Betaproteobacteria; order Burkholderiales; family Burkholderiaceae; genus Burkholderia; species Burkholderia sp. DN3021. The sequence continues at coordinate 64,727 of NZ_JBNCAB010000023.1, forward strand.
CAGCAGTTCGCGCGCCCGCGCGAGCCGCTGCTCGGCGACCCACGCGTGCGGCGCGCGGCCGAACGACAGCCGGAACATCCGCGAGAAGTGGTATTCGGACAGCGCGGCGACGTCGGCCAGTTCGCCGAGCGTCAGCGGCTGCGTCAGGTACGTGTCGATGTAGTCGCGCACGCGGCGGCGCACGGCCGGCGCAAGCCCGCCGCGGAACGATGCGTCGGTACGCGTCGTGCTTTGCCCGCGCAGCAGCAGGCTCAGCACCTCGTGCGCGGTCTCGTTCACGCGCAGCCGCTCGTCGGCATCGTCCCAGCCGTCCAGCGCGAGCGAGCGCAGCAGCGCGGCGACGCGCGCATCCTCGAAATAGGTGCGGTCGGCGAGCTTCAGCTCGCGCGGCTCGCGGTCGAGTTCGCGGATCGCGCGCTGAGTGAAGTGCTCGGGCAGGAAATAGAGATGGATGAAGTGCATCTCGCCGCGCACCCACCAGCGCGATTCGTGGTCGCCCGGCAGCGCGCACAGCAGGCTCGGCGCGCCGTAGCGCGGCACGCGTTCGCGCTCGGTCCGGTAGCCGCCGTCGAGGTAGCACGACAGCGTGTGGTGGCCGGGTTGCTCGTAGATCGTCTCGCTTTCGTCGGTGATTCGCGTCCATTCGGCGATCGCGAGATGGTCGCCGAGCCACGCGAAGCGCTCGAGCGTCGCGTTCGCGTCGGCGAGCGCGCGGCAGACCGACTGCAGGCCGAACGGCAAATCGCCGCCGGCCAGGGCGGCAGCGTCGACGGGCGGGGCGGAGAGGGAGAAGCTCATGGTGCGACGAGTATAAGCGGGCGCGCCGCACCGGGTGCGGCGGCCGGAAAAAGACCGCAATTCCGGACAATCGGTGCGCGCCGCGCGGCGGCATAGTCGGGATCCCGTTTCATCCGATTCCTGGACCTTCGCCGCCATGAACCTGTCGCTTTATTTCGTCACCGTGCTGATCTGGGGCACCACCTGGATCGCGATCAAGTGGCAACTCGGCTCCGTGCCGCCGCCCGTGTCGATCGCGTGGCGCTTCTGGCTCGCGGCCGCCGTGCTGTTCGCGCTGCTGCGCGTGATGCGCCGGCCGGTCCGGCCGCCGCGCGAAGCCTGGCGCTACCTCGTCGCGCAGGGCTTCGCGCTGTTCTGCCTGAATTTCCTGTGCTTCTACTACGCGGAGCAGGTCGTGCCGAGCGGGCTCGTCGCGGTGATCTTCTCGACCGCGCCGCTGCTGAACTCGATCAACGGCCGGCTGTTCATGGGCCGCCCGCTGCGGCCGTCGGCGATTGCCGGTGCGCTGCTAGGCCTGATCGGCATCGCGTGCCTGTTCTGGCAGCAGATGGCCGGCCATCTCGACGATCACGCGACCTGGATCGGGCTCGCGATCGCGTTCGCGGGCACGATGTGCTTCTCGGCCGGCAACCTGCTGTCGAGCCGGATGCAGTCGATGGGGCTGCACCCGCTCGCGACCAATGGCTGGGCGATGCTGATCGGCGCGGCGATCCTGACCGTCGGCAGCGCGGTGGCCGGGATGTCGTTCGCGCTCGACATGAGCCCGCGTTATCTCGGCGCGCTCGTCTACCTGGCCGTGCCGGGCTCGGTGATCGGTTTCACCGCGTACCTGACCCTCGTCGGCCGGATCGGGCCGGAGCGCGCCGCGTACTGCACGGTGCTGTTCCCGATCGTCGCGCTGGCCGTGTCGACGGTGTTCGAGGGCTACCAGTGGTCGCCGCTCGCGGTGATCGGGCTGCTTCTGGTGGTGGCCGGCAATCTCGTCGCGTTCGACCTGACGCGCCGGCTGTTTCTCCGGACGGCCTGAGCGCGCCGGCCGTCGCAACGGTCTCCGCATAAGAAAACGCCTGCGCGATGCAGGCATTTTCTTTTTGAGGCTGCGGCGTCGCGACTTCAGCGACCGGCCGCTGTGCGGCGAGCAGCGTGATCAGGCGGCCGCGCCGCTCCCCGCCACACGCGCCTGCCGCTGGTACAGCATCATCGACAGCGCGACGCCCGCGGCGGCGGCCACCGCCGCGAACAGGAACACCTGCGGATAGCCGAACGCACCCGCGACATAACCGGCGAGCGGGCCCGTGATGCCGAGCGACAGATCGAGGAACACCGAGTATGCGGACAGCGCCGCGCCGCGGCTCGCGGGCGGCACGAGCGCGACGGCCTCGACGCCGAGCGCCGGGAAGATCAGCGCGAAGCCGAAGCCCGTCAGCGCCGCGCCGACGAGCGCGACGTGCGGCACTGGCGCGAGCCACAGCAGCACGAGGCCCGAGCATTCGAACGCGAACGACACGATCGCGACGCGGAAGCCGCCGTAGGTCTTGATCGTGTTCGCGAACAGCAGGCGCGCGCCGATGAACAGCGTGCCGAACACGGTCAGCGACAGCGCGGCGTTCGGCCAGTGGCGCGCCGCGTAGTACAGCGTGACGAAGGTCGCGATCGAGCCGAAGCCGGCCGAGCCGAGCGCGAGGCCGAGGCCATGCGGCAGCACGCGCGTGAACACGCTCGCATACGACATCCGCTCGCCGTGCACGAGCGGCACCGAATCGATCAGGCGCGCGAGGTAGAAGCCGAGCGCGGCCAGCGCGATCACGATCACGCCGATCAGCGCCGGATTCAGCGTATGCGCGATCGCGACGCCGACCGGTGCGCCGAGCGCGAGCGCGCCGTAGGTCGCGATGCCGTTCCACGAGATCACCTTCGCGTTGTGCGCGACGCCGACCCGGCCGATGCCCCACAGAATCGCGCCGGTGCCGCACAGGCTCTCGCCGACGCCGAGCACGAGCCGGCTCGCGACCAGCAGTACGAGGCTCGCGACCGGCCAGTGTGCGAGCAGCAGCGCGACCAGCAGCAGCACGCCCGACACGCCGCAGCCGACCAGCCCGCGCAGCACCGTCTGCTTCGGGCCGAGCGTATCGGCGAAGCGCCCGGCGAGCGGCCGCGACGCGAGCGTCGCGAAATACTGGACGCTGATCGCGCCGCCCGCGACGATCGCGGAAAAGCCGAGGTCGTCATGGACGAAGCCCGGCAGCACCGCGAGCGGCAGGCCGATGGTCAGGTAGCAGATGAACGTGAAGCAGACGACGGACACGATTTGCAGCGTGACCGCGAACCCGCTGCGTGCTGGTGTGGCGGAATCGGATGACATGGGGTCGGAACGAATGGGCGAAACGGAGCGTGACGGAACGGAAGACGGCGCAAAACGGAATCGGGATTTTCCCATGGAACCGGTTTTCACGCAGGTACCATTCAGTTAATCGCGACCCGTTTTCGCGCGCAACGGATCGGCGCCGGTACGCCGGGAAGGCCGTGCAGAAAGGGCGACGGGTGCCCCGGCGCTCATATCGCGGCAGTTATATGGGCCTCATGCGTGATGGGCTATGGGTTGCGAAATTTGATGGTGATAGCGTGCAAACTGTCAGAGAAACGTCGGTCGAGCGCTCCGCGCAGGCCGCTTTACCCCCCATTTGAAGAATCATCGAGACATGAGTGAGCCGATCCGCTTCTACCATCGTCACGCGATCCGCGAGGTCAGCGGCGCGGACGTCACCCGCACCGTGCTGCAGTACCTGCGCGAGGACGCGCATTGCACCGGCACCAAGGAAGGCTGCGCGGAAGGCGACTGCGGCGCGTGCACGGTCGTCGTCGGCGAGCTGACCGACGCCGGCGCGGTCGAGTTCAAGGCCGTCAACGCATGCATCCAGTTCCTGCCGACGCTCGACGGCAAGGCGCTGCTGACGGTCGAGGATCTGCGCCAGCCGGACGGCTCGCTGCATCCGGTGCAGCAGGCGATGGTCGACTGCCATGGTTCGCAATGCGGGTTCTGCACGCCCGGCTTCGTGATGTCGATGTGGGCGCTGTACGAGAAGCACGGCCACGAAGGTTGCGGCAGCGCGTGCGCGAAGGCGAAGGACGTGCCGACGCGCACCGAGATCGCCGACGCGCTGACGGGCAACCTGTGCCGCTGCACCGGCTATCGCCCGATCGTCGATGCGGCCGTGCAGATGTTCGACGCGGCCGGCGAAGGTGCGTCGGCACCGGTCGACACGGCCGCGCTCGCCCGCACGCTCGCGTCGCTCAGGCGCGACGACACGTTCGACTACGCGACGCTCGACGGCGCGCGCTTCGCGGCGCCGCGCACGCTCGACGCGCTGGCCGCGCTGAAGGTCGAACGGCCCGACGCGCGGATCCTCGCGGGCAGCACCGACATCGGCCTGTGGGTCACGAAGCAGATGCGCCGGCTCGACGACCTGATCTACGTCGGCCAGATCGCCGAACTGCAGCGCGTCGCGGAGCGCGGCGACTGGATCGAGATCGGCGCGGGCGTGACGGTCGAGAACGCGTATGCGGCACTGGCCGGCACCTATCCGGAGCTGACCGAGATGTGGAAGCGCTTCGCGTCGCTGCCGATCCGCAACGCGGGCACGCTCGGCGGCAACGTCGCGAACGGCTCGCCGATCGGCGATACGATGCCCGGCCTGATCGCGCTCGGCGCGCGCGTCGTGCTGCGCGGCGGCGATACGGTGCGCGAGCTGCCGCTCGAGGCGCTCTACACGGGCTACCAGCAGAAGGACATGGCGCCGCACGAATTCGTCGTCGGCGTGAAGGTGCCGACCCGCACCGGCGCGCGCGAGAAGCTGCAGTTCCGCACGTACAAGCTGTCGAAGCGGTTCGACTCCGACATCTCGGCCGTCTGCGCGGCGTTCGCGTTCATCGCGGACGGCGACACGATCCGCGAGCCGCGCATCGCGTTCGGCGGGATGGCCGCGACGCCGAAGCGCGCGGCGCACACCGAAGCCGTGCTCGACGGCGCGCTGTGGCACGAAGCCACCGCGCAGGCCGCGATGCAGGCGCTCGAGCGCGACTACCAGCCGCTGTCCGACATGCGCGCGACGAGCACGTATCGCCTCGATACCGCGAAGAACCTGATGTATCGCTTCTGGCTGGAGACGCGCCCGCACGACCCGCTGCCGCCGCAAGCCCTGAACGTGCGTGAAGTGGCCGCCGAAGCCGGCGCCGACGCGGCGCGCGTCTGAAGACGGAGAACACCGAAGATGAACCAGCAAGCAGAACCGTTCCTGAGCACCCTCGACCCGCAGGCCGACGCCGCGCAGGTGCACGTATCGCGCGCGCACGAATCCGCGCACCTGCATGTCAGCGGGCGTGCCACCTACACCGACGACATTCCGGTCGTCGCGGGCACGCTGCACGCGGCGCTCGGATTGTCGGCGAAGCCGCACGCGAGGATCGTGTCGATGAACTTCGACGCGGTGCGCGCGACGCCGGGCGTGGTCGCGGTGTTCACGGCCGACGACATCCCGGGCGTCAACGATTGCGGCCCGATCATCCACGACGACCCGGTGCTCGCCAAGGGCATCGTGCAGTTCGTCGGCCAGCCGATGTTCATCGTCGTCGCGACGTCGCATGAAACCGCACGGCTCGCCGCGCGCCGCGCGCAGGTCGATTACGAGGAACTGCCAGCGATCCTGACCGCGCAGGAAGCGCGTCAGGCCGAAACCTACGTGATCCCGCCGCTGAAGCTCGCGCGCGGCGACGCGGCCGCGCGCCTCGCCGCCGCGCCGCACCGCGCGTCGGGCGAAATGCTGCTCGGCGGCCAGGAGCAGTTCTACCTGGAAGGGCAGATCGCGTACGCGGTGCCGAAGGACGACGACGGGATGCACGTGTATTGCTCGACGCAGCATCCGAGCGAGATGCAGCACCTCGTCGCACACGTGCTCGGCGTCGCGTCGCACAACGTGCTGGTCGAATGCCGCCGGATGGGCGGCGGGTTCGGCGGCAAGGAATCGCAGTCGGGCCTGTTCGCGTGCTGCGCGGCGCTCGCCGCGTGGAAGCTGCTGTGCCCGGTGAAGCTGCGCCCGGACCGCGACGACGACATGATGATCACCGGCAAGCGGCACGACTTTCATTACCGCTTCGACGTCGGCTACGACGACGACGGCCGTCTCGACGGCGTGGCGCTCGAGATGACGTCGCGCTGCGGTTTCTCGGCCGACCTGTCGGGCCCGGTGATGACGCGCGCGGTGTGCCACTTCGACAACGCGTACTGGCTGGGCGACGTCGACATCGCCGGCTACTGCGGCAAGACCAACACGCAGTCGAACACCGCGTTCCGCGGTTTCGGCGGCCCGCAGGGCGCGTTCGCGATCGAATACATCCTCGACGACGTCGCGCGTGCGCTCGACCGCGATCCGCTCGACGTCCGCTACGCGAACCTGTACGGCAAGACCGAGCGCAACGTGACGCCGTACGGGCAGACGGTCGAGGACAACGTGCTGCCCGAGCTGCTCGGCGAACTCGAGACGACGAGCGGCTACCGCGCACGGCGCGCGGGCGTGCGCGCATTCAACGCGCGCAATACGGTGCTGAAGAAGGGCATCGCGCTCACGCCGGTGAAGTTCGGGATCGCGTTCAACGTCACGCACTTCAACCAGGCCGGCGCGCTGGTACACATCTACACCGACGGCTCGGTGCTCGTGAACCACGGCGGCACGGAGATGGGGCAGGGGCTCAACACGAAGGTCGCGCAGGTCGTCGCGCACGAGCTCGGCATCCGCTTCGGCCGGATCCGCGTGACGGCGACCGACACGAGCAAGGTCGCGAACACGTCCGCGACGGCCGCGTCGACGGGCTCGGACCTGAACGGCAAGGCCGCGCAGGATGCGGCGCGCCAGTTGCGCGAGCGGCTCGCGGTGTTCGCGGCGAAGCAGTTCGGCGACGGCAAGGCCGATGCGGCCGACGTGAAGTTCGGCAACGACGTCGTGTGGGTCGGCGGCCAGGGCGTGCCGTTCGGCGAAGTGATCGCGAAAGCGTACCTTGCACGTGTGCAGTTGTGGTCCGACGGTTTCTACGCGACGCCGAAGCTGTACTGGGATCAGTCGAAGCTGCAGGGCCGGCCGTTCTACTACTACTCGTATGGCGCAGCCGTGTCGGAAGTCGTGATCGACACGCTCACGGGCGAGATGCGCACGCTGCGCGTCGATGCGCTGCACGACGTGGGCGCGTCGCTGAACCCGGCGCTCGACATCGGCCAGGTCGAAGGCGCGTTCATCCAGGGGATGGGCTGGCTGACGACCGAGGAGCTGTGGTGGAACCAGGGCGGCAAGCTGATGACGCATGCGCCGTCCACGTACAAGATCCCGACCGTCAACGACACGCCGCCCGAATTCAACGTGCGGCTGTTCGAGAACCGCAACGTCGAGGACAGCATCCACCGGTCGAAGGCCGTCGGCGAGCCGCCGCTGCTGCTGCCGTTCTCGGTGTTCTTCGCCGTGCGCGACGCGGTTGCGGCGGTCGGCGACTACAAGGTGAACCCGCCGCTCGACGCGCCGGCCACCGGCGAGTCGATCCTGCGCGCGGTGAATGCGGTGCGTGCGGCTCGGGCAGGCTGACATGAACGGGCCCGCACGCTCGCTTCGCACCGCGTCGACCCCGACGTTCGCGCAGGGCACCGGCCGGCGCAACCGCGCGACCGGCGCGCCGGCGCCGATGCACATCGTGCTGTTCGGCGCCGGGCACGTCGGTCACGCGCTCGTCACGCTGCTCGGCGCGCTGCCGTGCGTCGTGCAGTGGGTCGACACGCGCGACGAGCTGTTCCCGGACGAATGTCCGCCGAACGTGCAGCCGGAGCCGACCGACACGCCGGAGGCCGTCGTCGACGCGGCGCCGCCCGGCGCGTACTTCCTCGTGATGACGCACAACCACGCGCTCGACTTCGCGCTCGCCGCGCAGATCATGCGGCGGCGCGACTACGCGTACTTCGGGATGATCGGCTCGCGCACCAAGCGCGTGAAGTTCGAGCGCCGGCTCGCCGCGCGCGGCGTCGATCCGGCGCGGCTCGCGGAGATGGTGTGCCCGATCGGCGTCGCGGGCATCGTCGACAAGGCGCCGGGCGCGATCGCGGTGGCCGTGTGCGCGGAACTGCTGCAGGCGCGCTCGGGCATGCCGGTGGCCGACGCGAAGGCGGCCGCGGCAGGGCGCGCGCGCGACGACGTGTCCTGCGCGCGGTAACGTCGCACGGCTGGCGCACGGCCGCGCGCTTTTGCATACACTGCACGACGACGCGCGGCACCGGGCCGCGCCTTTCCGTGCAGGCGCCATGTCCGATCACCCGATCTATCTCGACGCGCTCGATGCGAGCCTCGTCGCCATCGAGCGCTGGCTGTCCGGCGTCGACACCGCGCCCGCGGCGCTCGACGCGCTGCTCGCGCCGTTCTCCACCGGTTTCACGATGATCCTGACCGACGGCCGCGTAGTCGACCGCGACGGCACGCGCGCGCTGTTCGCGAAGCTCGCCGGCGCGAAGCCGGGGCTGCGCATCACGCTGTCGGAAATCCGCGTGCTCGCGGCCGACGCATCGCATGAGGTGATCACCTACCTCGAAGCGCAGCACGCGGCATCGGGAGAGCTGCCTGCGCGCCGCTCGACCGCCGTGTTCGAACGCGATGCGGCGGGTGTCGTGCGCTGGACTCATCTGCAGGAAACGTTCTGCACGGCCTGAGCGGCCGCTCCGCGTATCAGCGCTTGCGGCTGCGGGCGACCGTCAGCTCGTCGGACACGCTCTGCATCAGCGCGCACAGCCACGCGATGTCGGTCGGGCGGTCGGGCTGCGGATGCGTGAGCAGGTAGCTCTTGATGCGCGGGAACGGCACGGGCGGCGTGACGACGACGAGCGGCAGCAACTGCGCGTAGTGCGTCGCGAAGCGGCGCGTCGTCGTGAAGATCAGGTCCGACTGCAGCAGCACCTGCGGCACGATCCCGAAGTAAGGCAGCGTCGTCACGATGCGCCGCGCGAGGCGCGCGCGTGCGAGGCCGATCTCGATCGCGTTGCGCTTGTCGCCGGTGTACGGCGTGGGCGCGACATGCGCGGCCGACGCATACGCTTCGCGCGTGAGCGGCACGTGCGCGAGCGGGTGCGCTTCGCGCATCAGGCACACGATCGTGTCGGAGAACAGGTCCTGGCGCGCGAACTGCGGGTCGGGCTTCGGCCAGTTGCCGATCACGAGATCGAGCGCGCCCGATTCGAGCGCGCCCGCGTGGTCGAGCGCGGGATTCAGCGAATCGATTTCCAGGTGCGCATGCGGCGCTGCGTCGCGAAAGCGTTCGATCAGCGTCGGCATGAAGAAATCGTTCAGGTAGTCGGGCGCGGCGACGCGGAACGTGCGCCGCGCGGACGACGGGTCGAAATCGCCGTGAGGCGTCGCGATGAAGTCGACCTCGCGCAGCGCGCGCTGCGCGGCTTCGAGCAGCGACGCGCCGTATTCGGTCGGCACCATCCCGGATTTGCCGCGCACGAGGATCGGGTCGTTCAGCGTCTCGCGCAGCTTGCGCAGCGCGGTGCTGATCGCGGGCTGGGTCTGGTTCAGCCGCAGCGCGGCCTGCGTGACGCTGCGCTCGAGCAGCAGCGTGCGCAATACGCGCACGAGCCAGATGTCGAGCGAGGCGGTGCGGTCGTCGTCTTCCATCGGTGCGGGTGATTCGGGCGAAGCGTAACCTTACCGCAGCTGCACGTTGCCGTGCGTGATACCGGCCATCACGCCCGGCCCTTCGGCAGCGTGCTGATCCGCTTGACCTCGCTCGATTCGAGCCAGTTCGGCGTGCGCGCGCAGTACAGCACCATCGGCAGCGCGTCTTCACCCCAGAACAATTGCTTGTTCATCCAGAACGTCGGCACGCCGAACACGCCGAGCGCGATCGCGTCGGCGTTGTTGCGGGCCAGCTGCGCACTCGTCTCCTCGAATTCGATCAGCTCGTCGCCGTGGCCGACGCCGACGCGTTCGCACAGCGCAGCGAAACCGTCGGGCGTCGACGGATCGTTGCCGTCGCGCCAGATGAAGCGGTACATCTCCAGTACCGTCGCGATATCGGCGCGCAGCGCGATCGCGAGGCGCAACACCTTGTCGGAATCGAACGGGTGCGCGGGCGGCATCTTGAAGCGGATGCCGAGCTGTTCCGCGCGAAACAGCGCGTGACGGTACGTGAACACGCGCTTGGCCGGCACGTCGGCGCTCGGGCGTTGTCCCCAGTGGCGCTGCAGGTCGATGAGCGACACGGCGACCGGTTCGAACGGCACGTCCGGCCATTTGTCATGCTGTTCGAGCAGCAGATAGGAGAACGGCGACACGAAGTCGAAGAACCAGGCGGGCTGGGCGGTGTCGAGGCCGGTTGTCATGACGATCTCCAGAGGGTGGGGCGTACGGCGGCCTCCATGGTACGCGGGCGGGCGCGCATGCAGCAATGATCGCGGATCGTCCGCTTACGCGGAACCGGGAGTCGCCCGGGGGGGCGCGCCGGCCGGCGGCGACCCGGCGTCGGCGCGTGCCTGCGGCTTTCCGCCGGCGCCAGGCGACCCCGCCGGCGTGTCCTGGTCGTGCGCGGTGAGCCGTTCGCGCACGAAGCCGATGTGCTCGCGCAGCACGTAGAACTGCCCCGCGTAGGCGAGCGGCATCTTCATCCGGTTCACCGCTTCCTCGATGTCGTCGAGCTCGTCGAGCAACCGGACGCGTTCCTCGGCCGTGTGCTCGCCGAGCGCGCGACGCTCGAGCGCGATCAGCGCGCCATACCAGCGATAGATGCGCGAACGCACGCGCCAGCCGTACAGCGACGGCACGAGCCGCAGCCCGGGGATCAGCACGACGATCAGCGGCACGATCACGACGAGCAGCCGGTCGACGAGGCTCGCGACCCAGAACGGCAATCTCCGGTACAGGAAGGTCTTGCCCGACTTGTAGTAGCGCGCGGCATCGTCGGACAGCGGAAAGCCGCGCGTGACGGACGACGGGAATTCGCCCGCGTGCTGCAGGATCGTCGCGTGGCCGTGCACCTCGCGCGCGGCCTCGATCAGCAGGTCGGACAGCGCGGGGTGCAGCGAGTCGCGCGCGACCAGTTCGATCGTCGGCGCGACGGTATGGATGTCGGCGGGCGGCAGGTTCCGGCCGAGATCGTAGACGCCCATCGGCAGCGTGATCGCGGTCAGGTACGGAAAGCGCCGCGCGTACGCTTCGGCCTGCGTGAACGAATACACGTGCACGCCGGGCGCGCGGAACAGTTTCGCCATCACGGGGATCTGCGTCGAGTCGCCGGACAGGAACGCTGCGTCGATCTTGCCGTCGAGCAGCGCGGTCGCGGCGTCCTCGCCGGCCGTCGGCAGCAGCTCGGTCGGGCCGCCCGGCACGATGCCGTTCATCTTCAGCAGCGCGAGGCTCAGCTCGCGTGCGCCGCTGCCTTCCGCGCCGAGCGCGAGCCGCTTGCCCTTGAAGTCGGACAGGCGCGCGACGATCGGGCCGCGGTACATGATCGCGAGCGGCACGTAGCCGATGCTGCCGAGCGATACGAGTTGTTCGTCGCGCTCCTTCGGGCCGATGCCGCTCTGCACGAAGCCGACGTCGACCGACGCGTTCGGGTTCGACAGCCGCGCGAGGTTCTGCGCGGATCCTTCGGACGATTGGACGTCGAGCGTGACGCCGTTCTTCGCGAGGATGGCCTTGTATTTCTGCGCGGCGTTCCAGTACGTGCTGCCGGGCGGCCCGGCCGAGATCACGAGCGTGGACGGCGGCGCCGGCTGGATCAGCCTGACCGCGAGCCAGACGGCCGCGCCCGCGAGCAGCACGGTGGGGCCGATCGACAGCGCGAGGTCGCGCCACGACACCGCGACGAAGCGGGCGAGGATGCGGCGAGGCGGACGAGGGCGGGCAGGCTTCATGGGGTCGGCGGATGACGCTGGCGTGACGCATCGATGACGGCCGTCATGGACGATGCGGATTCTCGCGGCGATGGTACCCGGTTTCGCCGCGCATGCGCGAGTCGGGCGCCGCGGCGCGGCTCCGCGGCGACAGCGGCGGGCGGCGCGTCGTCAAAAGCTTTGCGCTTCCGCGGGCGCTGGATTACATTGTGCGACGCAGCCGCGCCCGATTCGCGCGCGACCCGGCACGCAATTAGACCGGGCGCGTCCGGCCGGCGGCTGTCCGGCCCGGCCGGCCCGCTATCGCGCGCGCCGGCTGTCGGCCCGTCTCGCCTCTCTCGTATCGCCGTGGAAATCACCGGCTGTCCCGCCCGTTCGCGCGCGGGCCGGCTGTCTTTGGGGGTATCCGGCCGTACTGTGCACGGCCGTTCCGGAGTTACAAGGAGATAGCATGAAGTCGATCGTGTTGAGAGCGTTGGGCGTCGCCGCCGTGGCGGCCTGTTTGTCGGGCAGCGTGTATGCGCAGTCGAGCGATGCGGCGGCAACCGAAGCGCCGGCGGCCGCGACGAGCGCGCCGAAGGCCGCCGCGAAAACCGCGAAGAAGGCGAACCGCAAGCTCGGCTACGCGGTGCGCAAGGCGATTTCGAAGGAAAGCGGCGTGGATGTGTCGAACCTCGTCGTGCGTTCGAAGGGCGGCGCGATCTCGCTGGAGGGCACGATGCCGGCCCAGGATCAGATCGACAAGGCCGAAGCTGCAGCCAAGGGCGTGAAGGGCGTGACGTCGGTCTCGAACAAGCTGACGGTCCAGCAGCAGTGATGCCGGGCGGCGGCGCGCGAGCGCCGCAGGTGCCCGCTTTCGGGCGGGCTCCGGCATGCCGGAGCCCGTTTGCGCTTCAAAGTCCGCAAGCCGCGTGCGACGCGGCGGCGGACCGATAACGATATCGAGAGGGCGGCGATGGCTAGGCTCGGGTGGGGCAGGCGGATGGTTTTCGGTGCGGCGCTGGCCGCTGTCGCGATGCTCGGCGCCTGCAACGGCGACGAATCGGCCGAGCGCAACCGGCTGCCCGGCTTCGTGTCCGGCAGCGTGCGCACGACGGCCTACGACGGCGCCAGTGACGATTTGTTGACGGCCGGCCTCGGCAAGACGGGGCTCGCGGCGGCGACCGCGCCCGGCTTTGCGAATCCGTCCCGGCCGACGAGCGCCGAGCTGCGCCGTCTCGCGATCTGGTCGAACTACCGCGCGCTCGTCGACATGAGTGCGAACGGCGGCTACGGCCGCTTCTGGGGGCCGAACGTCGACCTCGACGGCAACGACACGCTCGGCGAAGGCAAGATCCCCGGCACCGAATATCTCGCGTATTCCGACGACGGCAGCGGCAGCAAGAACGTGACGCTGCTCGTGCAGGTGCCCGCCAGCTTCGACCCGGCGCAACCGTGCATCGTCACCGCGACGTCGTCGGGCTCGCGCGGCGTGTACGGCGCGATCTCCGCGGCCGGCGAATGGGCGCTCAAGCGCGGCTGCGCGGTCGCATACAACGACAAGGGCGGCGGCAACGGCGCGCACGAACTCGGCACCGATACGGTCACGCTGATCGACGGCACGCTCGCCAACGCGGTGCTCGCCGGCACTGCGAGCCTGTTCACCGCGAACGTGACGAGCGGCGATCTCGCCGCGTTCAACAGCCGCTTCCCGAACCGCTATGCGTTCAAGCACGCGCATTCGCAGCAGAATCCCGAACAGGACTGGGGGCGCGTGACGCTGCAGTCGGTCGAGTTCGCGTACTGGGCGCTCAACGAGCAGTTCGGACCGCTGATCGACGGCTCGCATCACGGCGTGCGCTATCGCGCGGGCGACATCACGACGATCGCCGCGTCGGTCAGCAACGGCGGCGGCGCGTCGCTCGCGGCGGCCGAGCAGGACAACCGCGGCTGGATTACCGCGGTCGTGGTTGGCGAACCGCAGATCAATGTGCGGATGTCGCCGAACGCGATCGTGCGCACGGGCGGCCAGCCCGTGCCGTCGTTCGGCCGGCCGCTGGCCGACTACGCGACGCTCGCGAACCTGCTGCAGCCGTGCGCGGCCGCGTCGGCGTCGCTCGCTGGTGCGCCGTACCTGAGCGCGCTGCCGGCCGCGACCACGCAGTCGATCCGTACGCAGCGCTGCGCGACGCTCGCCGCGGCCGGGCTCGTGTCGGGCGCCGACCCGCAGAGCCAGGCCGCCGACGCGCTCGCGCAGCTCCACGCGGCCGGCTATCTGGCCGATTCCGACCTGCTGCAGGCGCCGATGTGGGATTCGCAGGCGATTCCGGCGATCTCGGTCACCTATGCGAACGCGTACACGCGCTCGCGCGTCATCGACAACCTGTGCAATTTCAGCTTCGCGACGACGAACGCGGCGACGGGGGCGGTCGCTTCTCCCGCCGCGTCGCCGATGACGGCCGTGTTCGGCGTCGGCAACGGCGTGCCGCCGACGGCCGGCATCAACCTCGTGTTCAACACGGGCGCGGGCGTCGACCACCGGCTCGCGACGCCCGATGCGAGCTTCGCGGGCGCGCTGTGCCTGCGCCAACTCTGGACCAACGGGATGCTCGGGATGCCCGCGAACGTCGACGCGGTGCGCGTGAACGCAAACCTGCAGGGCAAGCCGGCGATCATCGTGCACGGTCGCAGCGACGCGCTCGTGCCGGTGAATCACGCGTCGCGCGCGTACGTCGCGCAAAACGGCATCAGCGAAGGCAGCCGCAGCCAGCTCGTGTTCTACGAGGTGACGAACGGCCAGCACTTCGACGCGTTCCTGCCGGTCGCGGGTTTCGACACGCGCTTCGTGCCGGTCCACTACTACGACCTGCAGGCGCTGAACCTGATGTGGCGGCACCTGAAGAACGGCGCGCCGCTGCCGCCGTCGCAGGTGATCCGCACGGTGCCGCGCGGCGGCACGCCGGGCGCCGCGCCCGCGCTGACGAGCGCGAACCTGCCGCCGATCTCGGCCGCGCCGGGCGCGAACGCGATCACGACCGGCGCCGGCGCGATCGACGTGCCGCTCTGACGGCGCCCGCCGCGCCGCCATCACGAAGCCGGACAGCCGTCCGGCTTTTTCTTTTGATCGCGTGGAATCGGTCCCGTGTCGCCTTTTATCCGAATGGCGAGTGCCGTAACAAATTATTACTTTACGGCGGTAAATCCGGAACCTATTATGCGCCGGTATTTTCACTTAATTTAATAAATTACAGATACGAGATATTCCTTTCCATTTAGTTAATCGATCCTTTCGATTTTGTTAAATCGTCTCGAGTTGCGATTGGTCGTTGTTCTGCGATTAATCGGCATCTCGCCGGCGGGGGATTGTTCGTCTGCTCGAAGCGAGGCGGCCTTGTTGGGCTGGGCTTTGCGGGGTGTGCTTTTGCCGTCGATTGTGTGCGCATGCGAATGCGCGGAATGAATTCGTATTGCTGCGGATTATCGAATTGTCGTTGGCAATGAAATTGATTTCATTGTGCAGTCGCAAAAAACATGGGTGGGGTAAATCGTGCCGATCGGTATTCGCCGATCCGGTAAAAAACTCGGAGTGCGTCGCATAACGAATGCATTCCCGGTGCGGAGCGCCGGCGCAAACGATCCTTTGCGGCCGGCGGTATTTATCGTTCTGTTCGAGAGGCAATAATGACGACACGGAAGTCCTTGAAAGACGGTTTCGCGCTATTCGGAACGACACTGAGCATGCCGCTCGCCGCAGCCGCGGCCGCGGCGCTGCTCGTCACGGGATGCGGCGGCGACGACGGGCCGAGCCCGTCCGCTTCGGCCGCAGCCGCGGCCGCGACGACGTCCGGCGGCAGCACGTCGGCCAGCACCGACGCAACAGCCGCCGCCGCGGCCGACCAGCCGTACGTCGACAACGACGTGTACGGCACCGGGCCGAACGACGCGGTCACGGATTCGACGGAAGGCGCCGCGGTCGTGCACCGCCAGGTCACGATCGGCGGCAAGACCGTCAAGTACACGGCCACCACGGGCCACCTGACGACGATCGATCCGATCACGTCGGCGCCGAACGCGAAGATGTTCTACGTCGCGTACACGCAGGACAATCCCGATCCGTCGAAGCCGCGCCCGGTCACGTTCTTCTACAACGGCGGCCCCGGCTCGTCATCGGTCTACCTGCTGCTCGGCTCGTTCGGGCCGAAGCGCCTGCAGTCGTCGTTCCCGAACTTCACGCCGCCCGCGCCGTACAAGCTGCTCGACAACCCGGACAGCCTGCTCGACCGCACCGACCTCGTGTTCATCAACCCGGTCGGCACCGGTTATTCGGCGGCGATCGCCCCGGCGAAGAACAAGGACTTCTGGGGCACCGACCAGGACGCGCGCTCGATCGACCGCTTCATCCAACGCTACCTGACCAAGTACTCGCGCTGGAACTCGCCGAAGTTCCTGTTCGGCGAGTCGTACGGCACCGCGCGCAGCGCGGTCGTGTCGTGGGTGCTGCACGAGGACGGCATCGACCTGAACGGGATCACGCTGCAGTCGTCAATCCTCGACTACGCGAATGCGCTGTCCGCGCCGGGTACGTTCCCGACGCTCGCGGCCGATGCGTTCTACTGGAAGAAGACGACGGTCAACCCGACGCCGACCGATCTCGACGCGTACATGGTCCAGGCCCGCAACTACGCGGACAACACGCTCGCGCCGCTTGCGCAGAAGCCGAACCCGCAGGACGGCGGTTTCGTGAACGTGCGGCTGAACCTGAACCTGCAGACGGCGCAGCAGATGGGTTCGTACATCGGCACGGATCCGACGTCGCTGATCCAGACCTTCGGCAACCCGGCCGCGCTCGGCAACGTGCCGTCGTCGAACGACAACCCGCCGTACACGTTCTTCCTGACGCTCGTGCCGGGCACGCAGATCGGCCAGTACGACGGTCGCGCGAACTTCACGGGCAAGGGCATCGCGCCGTACATCCTGCCGAACTCGGGCAGCAACGATCCGTCGATCACGAACGTCGGCGGCGCGTACACGGTGCTGTGGAACAGCTACATCAACACCGACCTCAAGTACACGTCGACGTCGTCGTTCGTGGACCTGAACGACCAGGTCTTCAACAACTGGGACTTCAGCCACACGGACCCGACCGGCGCGAACCGGGGCGGCGGCAATACGCTGTACACGGCCGGCGACCTCGCGTCGACGATGAGCGTGAACCCGGACCTGAAGGTGCTGTCGGCGAACGGCTATTTCGATGCGGTCACGCCGTTCCACCAGACTGAGCTGACGCTCGCGCAGATGCCGCTCGATCCGACGCTCAAGGCACAGAACCTGACGATCAAGAACTACCCGTCGGGCCACATGATCTACCTGAACGACGCGTCGCGGACCGCGCTGAAGGGCGATCTCGCCAACTTCTACGATGGCATCCTCGCGAACCGCACCGCGCTGCAGCGCGTGCTGAAGCTGCAGGCGCGCACGCAGCAACTCAAGCAGCAGCAACTGAAGCAGCAGGGGCAGTAAGCGCCGTGGGCGGCTCGCGCCGCCTGAATTGACGTAAAAGCGCAGCCGGGTCACGCGCCTCGGCTCTTCGCGCGGCGTGTGTCGATGGCGGTGCTGCAATTCTCCAAGGTGCCCCCGGGAGTCATGGACCTCGGGGGCATCGTCTTGTCCGAGGACCGACTCGTCGGCCCCTGAGACTATCGGTGATGGCGGTGAGAATCCTCAAAGAGGGGATGAATAGCCCTCTGTTGATGATTTGTTAGAAAATCCCCATAATGAGGATATTTATCCCTCTATTGGGGATTTTCATGAGTCTCGCTGACTTTCTCTTCACACCGGGCATGCAACGGGTGCTTGGCGCCACACTGCTGCAGCCTGACCGTAGTTTTACGCTACAGGAACTGCTGCGTCTGGCAAACAGTGGGCGCGGCAGCGCCCAAAAGCAGGTGGACCGGCTGGTCGAGGTCGGCGTACTTAAGGAAGACGCCCGACGAGGCCGACAACGGAGCATCCGCGCGAATACGGAATTCATCCTCTATCCGGAACTGGTCAGCATCGCGCGCAAGTCATTTGCCGTTGTGGAGCCGTTGAAGGAAGCCTTGTTGCCTTTTGCCGCGCACATCTCCACGGCGTTCGTGTTTGGCTCGGTGGCCAAGGGTACCGACAGTGGCCATAGCGACATCGACCTGATCGTCATCGGGAACGTCCCTCTCCTCGAGCTATCTGAAGCCCTACACGTGGCCGAGCAAAGTCTGCTGCGCCCCGTCAACTTCTCTTTGTACGAGCCTGCTGAATGGGCTGCGCTGTTGGACGCCGACCCTGTCATGACCCAGATCGCCCAAGGCCCAATGCTGAGGATACTGTGATGCCGCGCCCGACTGAATACGAAAACCTCATCAAGACGAAAGCCTTCGATGCTGTTGCTCCGACGCCCGGGGCAATCGCGGGCTTCCTGCGCAATGCCGCGGACTATAAGGCCACCGCCGATGAGTTGGACCCCGCCCGATATCTGCAGGTATTTACCTTGGCTTACGAAGGCTATTTCCAGATGGTACAGGCCATCCTGGAGTACTACGAGGTGCGGACCAAAGACGCCGGCCGTAACTTGGCCATCCAGCGTGTGTCCACCTCGCTGGGCGTGAATACCCAGGAATTTGCCTTCATCACGAAGGCCCACGAGCGCCGCAATGGCACGTCGTACGTCTCACCGTTTCCCCCGGTGTCGAAGGCAGAGGCCGCCACCATGCTGAGCATCCTGGCCAAATACTTACCCGTTGCGCATACGCTGACCGGTACGCCGTGAGATCCGCTCGGAAGTCCGTCAAGACAGGAAGCAACGGTTGGGTTGCGAGCCGGGATGGTGTTTTTTCGTTAGGAGCGAGAGGGTATCGATGCGACGCTGCGGTGCGTCGCGAAGCGCCGCTTACGCGAGCACGAGCCGCACGCCGACCGCGACGAGCGTCGCGGCGAGCAGGTTGCGCAGCAGCCGCTCGGGCGCGCGCGCCGACAGCAGGCTGCCGAGCACGATGCCGGGTAGCGAGCCGAGCAGCAGCGACAGCAGCATCGACCAGTCGACCGAGCCGAGCAGCCAGTGGCCCATGCCCGCGACGAGCGTGAGCGGCACCGCGTGCGCGATGTCGGAGCCGACGATGCGGGTCGTCGCGAGCATCGGATACAGCAGCAGGAGCACGGTGACGCCGATCGCACCGGCGCCGACCGACGTCATCGACACGAGCACGCCGAGCATGGCGCCCGTGAGCACGGTCGACCACAGCGTGCGCGCGGGGCTCGGCGCGAGCGGGTTGCGCGCGGCGAACGCGGTGAGCTGCGGCCGGAAGATCAGCGCGAGCGACGTGAGCAGCAGCGCGATGCCGAGCACGAGCTGGATCATCCGGGCGGTGCCCGGCGTGTTCATCCCGTGCGTGTGCAGCCACCACAGCGTGAGCGCCGCGGCCGGGACGCTGCCCGCCGCGAGTCGGCCCGTGATGCGCCAGTCGATCGAACCCTTCAGGCCGTGGACCAGCGTGCCGGTGGCCTTGGTCGCGGCTGCGTACAGCAGGTCGGTGCCGACCGCCGTCGCGGGGTGGACGCCGAACAGCAGCACGAGGATCGGCGTCATCAGCGAACCGCCACCGACGCCCGTCAGGCCGACGAGGATGCCGACGAACAGACCGGACAGGGAGTACAGCAGATCGATATGGGGAAGCGACATCGGAAGCAGGCGGTTATGCGGCGTTCGGCGGCGGCGCGCGGCCGCTGCGCGCGCGTCAAAGTCCGCCATTGTCGCAAAAGTGGCGGGCCGATGTACGACTGCGTTAAAAATCGGCCGCAAAGGCCCGTGCGGCGGGCGGCCGGACGAGTGTGAAACGCGCGTTTGAGCGAGGGCGGGGCCGATAACGGTGACGGCCCGAAAGGTATGACGAACCGGGAATGCCTGCCGCGGCTCGGCACCCGCAAAAAAGGGCGCGACACGGCGCGCCCTGGTTCGATGCCGGCGACCGGCTTGGTCGGCCGGCGGTCAGTGCATCGCGGGGCCGACGCTTTCGACGCCGTTCTGCGGCCGGATGCGCAGCGCGAGGCCGATCAGCGCGGCCGCGGCGGCGAACGCCGCGCCGAACGCGAAGGCCGCGTGGTAGCCGCCGTTCAGCGCGTCGAGCGGCGCGGCCTGCGCG
>NZ_JBNCAB010000024.1:0-83824 GCF_049805555.1 Burkholderia sp. DN3021
CAGCACGGCCGTGGCGAGCGTCCACGCGACAACGCGCACCACGCGTCCGCGGCGCGGCGCGCGCGGCGGCGCGTCGGGCGCGCCGTCGGGCGAGTCCGGATCGTGAGGCGGCGGCGTGTCGTTCGGGTCCTTCGTCATGCGGTTCGTCGTGGATGAAACGGTACGTTCAGAAAGCGATGCCGAGCGTCAGGTACGGACGCACGCTGTGGTTGCGCAACCCGTACGCGACGTCGACGTTGATCGGGCCGACGGGGCTTCGCCAGCGCGCGCCGATACCGACGCCCGGATAAAACACCTTCTCGCCCCACGCATCGGTCGCGGTGCCGATGTCGAAGAACGTGGCGGCGCCCCAGTCGCGGTTGAACCAGTGCTGGTATTCGGCGGTGCCCGTCATCAGGTACTTGGTCGGCAGCACGGAGCCGGCGACGCTGTTGCCGATGCTCTGGTAACCGTAACCGCGCACCGAGTTCGAGCCGCCCGCGCGGAACAGCAGCGACGCCGGCACGCCGGTCGAGCTGCCGCTCGTGAACACGCCGCCGAGCTCCGCGCGGAACACGAACAGGTCGCGCTTGCCGATCGGCAGGTACTGCTGGCCGCGCGCGTAGCCGCGAATGAAGGTCTGGTCGGTTGCCACGCCCTTGATCGCGAAGCCGGCCTCCGCGTGGATCAGGTTGCCCGAGCGCGGAAACAGCGGATCGTCGACGTTGCGGCGCGTCCAGGCCCATTGCGGCACGAGCGCGCGGCTCGTGGTCGGCCCCGCGCCGTTCTGGTCGAGCCGGTCCTGGTAGAACATCAGCGAATACGCATAGTCGATGAACTGGCCGGTGCGCGTGCGCTGCACGCCGACCCGCGCGCTGTAGATGCGCGTGTCCGACACGTTGGTGTTCGTATACGACGCGAGCACGCTGTTGGTCCACCCTTTCTCGCCCGGCGGCATCGACAGCTGGACCTGCCCGTACTGCTGGATCTGGTCGAGCCGGCCCGACACGGTCAGCGGCCACGCGGCGCCGAACGTGTCGAGATACGTATAGGAGCCCTGCACATGCGGGCCCGTGTCGGTTGCATAGCCGACGCCGCCGCGGATGTTGTTGTACGGGAACTCGCTGACCTTCACGTGCACGGGCGTGCGCTCGGGCTTCGTCGTATCGTCGCCGACGTCGATCGCGACGCTCGCGTAGTACGGCGTGTTCTGCAACTGCCGCTGCAATTCGGTGATCCGCTGCGCGTCGTAGATCTCGCCTTCCGACAGCGGATTGACGTTCGTGGCGATCTTCTCCGGATAGCGGCGCACGCCGTCGACATCGACCTTGCCGATCGTAAACGTCGGGCCGCTGTCGAACGCGACCGCGAGCGTCGCGCGCTGCGTGCGCGGGTCGACGCGCGCCTCGGACGACACGATCTTCGCGCCGAGATAGCGGCGCGACTGCAGTTGCTTGAGCGCCGCGCCCTTCGCGCCGTCCCAGTCGGACTGCGTGAACGGGTCGCCCGGCTTCAGCGAGAACGCGAAGCGGGTCGCGGCCTCCTGCTTCGGATCTTCGGTGTCGACGGGGCCCTTGAACGTCAGGTCGACCGTCGACACGACGGTCTGCGGCCCCGGATCGACCGCGATGCGCACGTCGCGCTTGCCGTCGCGCATACGCACGTCGGTGCGCACGACCGGCGAGAAATAACCGGCCGTCGCGGTCAGGTCGCGCACCTGCTGCGGCGTGGCGGTCACGAGGAAGTCGAACTGGTCTTCGCTGATGTCGTCGCGCTTCGCGAAGCGCGCAATATCGAGATGCGACTTGAGCAGCTTGCGGACCGAGCGCGGCGCGTCGATGTCGACGTCGTACTTCGCGTGGGCCGGCAGCGCGAAGAATGCGGCGACGCACCCCGCGAGGGCCGCCCGCGCGGCGCGGGCCGCGGCGCCGGCGCGCTTGCGTGCCACGCGCGGGCCCGGGTCATGCGCCATGTGTGCTTGCTGGTTCGACTGCCCCGCCAAATATGACCTCGCCCTCGGTTGTCACGGTTTCGTGGAAACCCTGTATTTGACCACAGGGCAGCGGCCATGCCCGCACGCGCGAGGCTTTGACGCTTGTGCGCAACGGCGCGCGCACGGGCCCGAGCCGCTTCGCCGCAGGTGCGGGCCCGCGGATTCGACGCGCGATTGGCGCCGGCCGTTCCCGCGATGCGGTAAAATCCCGCCAACGCGAATCCGGCGCATCGTGCGCCGCCCGAAACGGAAAATCCAGCCATGCCGTACCAGTCCGACGTCACGCAGTTCCTGAACCAGCTCAAGCAGCAGAAGCCGACGCTCGAGGAAGAGCAGCGCAAGGGCCGTTCGCTGCTGTGGGACAAGCAGCCGATCGACCTCGAAGAGCGCGCCGACCAGCAGGAATCGCGCGTGAAGCAAACGTCGTACGTCTACTACCAGAACTTCTGACGACGTGAGCGCCGCCGACGAGGCCAGCGCCGCCCGGCAGGACGACGCGATCGCCGCGCCCGCGGGCGCCGATTCGACGCCCGACACGGTCGACGGTGTCGCGGCGTTCGCTCGCCTGTACGGCGAGCCGCTCTTCAAGCTGCCGCAGGATCTCTACATCCCGCCCGACGCGCTCGAGATCTTCCTCGAGACGTTCGAAGGCCCGCTCGACCTGCTGCTGTACCTGATCCGCAAGCAGAACTTCAACGTGCTCGACATCCCGATGGCGCAGGTCACCGCGCAATACCTGGGTTATGTCGACCAGATCCGCACGTCGAACCTCGAGCTGGCCGCCGAATACCTGCTGATGGCCGCGATGCTGATCGAGATCAAGTCGCGGATGCTGCTCCCGGTCAAGAAGGCCGACACCGGCGACGAAGCGGAGGATCCGCGTGCCGAACTCGTGCGCCGCCTGCTCGAATACGAGCAGATGAAGCTTGCCGCGCAGCGCCTCGACCAGTTGCCGCAGCTCGGCCGCGACTTCCTGCGCGCCGAGGTCTACATCGAGCAAAGCATCACGCCGCGCTTCCCCGACGTGAACTCCGACGACCTGCGTGCCGCGTGGGCCGACGTGCTCAAGCGCGCGAAGCTCGTCCAGCACCACAAGATCTCCCGCGAGGAGCTGTCGGTGCGCGAACACATGAGCCTGATCCTGCGCCGGCTGCAGAACGCGCGCTTCATGGAGTTCGCCGACCTGTTCGACACGTCGCGCGGCGTGCCGGTCGTCGTCGTGAACTTCATCGCGATGCTCGAACTCGCGCGCGAATCGCTCGTCGAGATCACGCAGCCGGAGCCGTTCGCGCCGATCTACGTGCGCCTCGCGTACCTCCCCGCTTAAGGCCCGCGCCCGCCCCTCCCGTTCTCCCGATTCACCGCGACGCTCGCCGCTTCGCCGCGGCGGGTGGCCGCCCCCCCAGGCCGCCGCCCGTTTCCGGCACGCCCGATTAAAAAGTGAACGATCGTTCTCTTTTCGATGCGTTTGGCGGCCAAATCCTCTACAATCCGCCGACGCCCGATGCGCCGCCCGCGCGCCGGCGTTCTCCGCTTCGACCCCGACGCCGCTGCTGCGGCGCCAACGCGCGCATGCGCGAGGAACCCGCTACCCGATCATGAAAGTCATCAGCTCGATCCATGAACTGCGCGACCAGCTGCGCGGACAGAACCGCACGGCGTTCGTGCCGACGATGGGCAACCTGCACGAAGGGCACCTGTCGCTGATGCGCCTCGCGCGCCAGCACGGCGACCCGGTCGTGGCGAGCATCTTCGTCAACCGGCTGCAGTTCGGCCCGAACGAGGATTTCGACAAGTACCCGCGCACGCTGCAGGACGATATCGAGAAGCTGCAGAAGGAAAACGTCTACGTGCTGTTCGCGCCGACCGAGCGCGACATGTACCCGGAGCCGCAGGAATACCGCGTGCTGCCGCCGGACGATCTCGGCGGGATCCTCGAAGGGGAATTCCGGCCCGGCTTCTTCACCGGCGTGTGCACGGTCGTGTCGAAGCTGATGGCCTGCGTGCAGCCGCGCGTCGCCGTGTTCGGCAAGAAGGACTACCAGCAGTTGATGATCGTGCGCCGCATGTGCCAGCAGCTCGCGCTGCCGGTCGACATCATCGCGGCCGAAACCGTGCGCGACGAGGACGGCCTCGCGCTGTCGTCGCGCAACCGCTACCTGTCGGCCGACGAGCGCCGGGAAGCGCCCGAACTCGCGAAGACGCTGCAGCGCATGCGCGAAAGCGTGCTCGGCGGCGAGCGCGACCTCGGCAAGCTCGAGCAGCAGGCGCGCACGCACCTGGCCGAGCGCGGCTGGGCACCCGACTACCTGTCGATCCGCCGCCGCGCGAACCTGATCGCGCCGAGCGCCGCCGAACTCGAAGCCGGCGAGCCGCTCGTCGTGCTCGCGGCCGCGAAGCTCGGCGCGACGCGCCTCATCGACAACCTGGAAATCTGACGGGCCGCCCGCCCGCGCCTCTCACGACGCATCACGGAGACACCATGCAGCGCCACATGCTCAAATCGAAGATCCACCGCGCGGCAGTCACGCACTGCGAGCTGCATTACGAAGGCTCGTGCGCGATCGACGAAGACCTGCTCGAAGCGTCCAACATCGTCGAAAACGAACGGATCGACATCTGGAACATCAACAACGGCGAGCGCTTCTCGACGTACGCGATCAAGGGCGAGCGCGGCAGCGGGATGATCTCGCTGAACGGCTCGGCCGCGCGCCGTGCGCAGCTCGGCGACCTCGTGATCATCGCGGCGTTCGCGATGGTCGACGAAGCCGAACTGCAAGCCGGCTGGAAGCCGAAGCTCGTGTTCATCGACGACGGCAACAAGATCAAGGGCCACCGCGATCACGTGCCGACGCAGAACTGGACCTAACCTGACCGGCCGCCCGCGTGCCGTGGCGCGCGGGAGCGGCTGCGCCGCCTGCGGTCGAAGGGCCGGATCCCGTGCGACACGGGATCCGGCCCTTTCTCATTTCAGCGCGCGCCGGCCTCGGGGCCGCGCGATCGGATCAGGACGCCTTGGCGGCCTTCTCCGCCTTCGGCGCAACGCGCTCGGCCCATTCGACGATCGGCCGCCACTGTTCGAGATCCTTTTCGACCCGGCTCTTCGCAACGTCCCACAGCGTGAGGCCGTGCGCGGCGATCTGCACGTAGTTCTGCGTGTCGCGCACGTAGCCGAGCACCGGCAGGCCGAGCCCTTCGACGAAGCGGTGCAACTGGTCGGACGAGCGCGTGCGCGCATCGACCCGCATCCCGACGATCCCGACCTCGACGCCGCCCTTGCGCACGGCCTTCTCGCCAGCGAGGCGCTCCAGAAACTGCTGGGTCGCGAGAATATCGAACATCGACGGCTGCAGCGGCACGATCACCTTGTCGGCCAGTTGCAGCGCGACGCCGAGCCGGTTGCCGTGCAGGCCGGCCGGCGTATCGATCACCGCATATTCGAGGCCGCGCGGCGGCTTCGACGGCGCGTCCGGATCGAGATCCCACGATTCGATCGCCGGCAAGCCGGCCGGCCGCAGGTCGAGCCACGCATGCGCGGACTGCTGCCGGTCCAGGTCGGCGAGCGCGACCCACGCGCCTTGCGCCGCGAAATAGCCGGCAAGATTGGTGGACAGCGTGCTTTTCCCCACGCCGCCCTTCGGATTCGCCACCACGATCACCGTCATGAATTCCCCCGAAAAAGCCACGCGGCGCCGGCCGCGTGGCTGGCGCCGCTCGATTGCGGATACAGGGAGCGATGATATCGGCAAACGGGGGATCACCGGAACGGGTCGCGCCGAACCGCGCGCCCCTGATACTCCGTTACGCGCGCTGAACCGCGGCCTCCCGGGCGCCGATCGCGAACGCGCCGCCGCCCAGCAGCGCCTGCACGGCAAGCGTGACGGCCCAGAAGGCCGGATATTCCCAGCCGCCGTTCGGCGACGAGAAGCTCCAGCCGTTCGGCAGATGCGCGGCCGTCGCGCCGAGCATGAACGGCAGCAGCGCGAGCGCTGCAACCCGCACGCGGAAACCCGCGAGCAGCGCCAGGCCGCCGGCCAGTTCGACGAACGTCGTCAGGTATGCGAGCCAGCCCGGCAGGCCGATCGACGCGAAGAACTGCGCAGTGCCGGGCAGTGTGAAGACGAACACCTTCTGCGCGACGTGCGCGAGGTACAGCACGCCGAGCGCGACGCGCAGCAGCGTCGCGGCGAAATCGTTCAGGCGATTGGGGTTCATGGCGGATTCCTTCATGAGTGGATGAGAATGGATCGCACTCTATTCGAACCGATTCAACCGATAAACACGCCAATCCGCTTTAACTGATTCCCAACAGGAACGAATAAGGCCGTAAAAAAGGGGCACGACCGATCATGCCCCGATACCCGCGTCAGTAACCGCTCTTGCCTTGCGTGGCGTCGCCGGAACCAGACTGGCCGCCGCCCGGTGTGTACGAATCGCACGCGTGCGCAACCGCCGATGCGCCCAGCAGCGCCGCGAGCAGCACGCTCCACCACCATCGAACCTTCATCATCGGACTCCTCCAGGCGGACCTCCGCCCTCCTTGTGTTGTACGCGATCCGGCGGAAAAAGCGAGGACGGCCCGGCGCCGCTTCAGCGAAACTCGGCGTACAGCGCGTCGAGGTCGAGATGTTCGGCGAACGTGTCGGCCAGCCGTTCCAGCGATGCCTCGCGCAGCGCCGGATAGTCGATGCGCTCCGCGCCGTCGAGCCCGGCCCACGCGAGCAGCGCCGCGCACGCGTCGGGCGCGTCGAACAGCCCGTGCACGTAGGTCGCGAGGATCTGGCCGTCGGCGGAAACCGCGCCGTCCGGGCACGTGCCGTCCTGCGCGGCGTCGTCTGCCAGGGCCAGCGCGGGCGCGGCAAGCGCGGGCCCCCGCGTGTCGCCCATATGGATCTCGTAGCCGCGCACGGCGGCCCCGCCCGGCAGCGCGAGATGTCCGGTCACGTTCTTCAGCGTCTTGTCGGGCTGCAGCGTCGTGTCGAAATCGAGCAGCGCGAGCCCCGGCACGCTGCCGGGCGCGCCTTCGAGGCCGAGCGGATCGTCGAGCGTGCGGCCGAGCATCTGCATCCCGCCGCAGATGCCGATCACCTTGCCGCCGTAGCGCAGGTGGCGACGGATCACCGCGTCCCAGCCCGCGTCGCGCAGCCATCCGAGATCGCGCTGCACGCTCTTCGAGCCGGGCAGGATCAGCAGGTCGGCATCCGGCACCGGGCCGCTCTTCCAGTACGTGAACTCGACCTGCGGATGCGCGCGCAGCGGATCGAAATCGGTGTGATTGCTGATGCGCGGCAGCGCGGGCACGACGACGCGCAGCACGCCGGCGTCGCCACGTGCGGCGGCGCTGCGCGCCTGCGCGGGCAGCATGTCCTCCGCATCGAGCAGCAGCCCGTGCAGGTAGGGCAGCACGCCGAACACGGGCTTGCCGGTCTGCGCGCGCAGCCAGTCGAGCCCCGGTTCGAGCAACTTGAAGTCGCCGCGGAAACGGTTGATCACGAAGCCGCGCACGCGTGCGCGCTCGCTGTCCGACAGGCATGCGAGCGTGCCGACCAGATGCGCGAACACGCCGCCGCGGTCGATGTCGGCGACGAGCACGACCGGGCAGTCGACGCGTTCGGCAAAGCCCATGTTCGCGATGTCGCCGTCGCGCAGGTTGATCTCGGCCGGGCTGCCTGCGCCCTCGACGATCACCGTGTCGTAACCGGCACGCAAGCGCGCGTACGACTCGAGCACCGCGTCGAACGCGACCGGCTTGTAGCCGTGATACGCCCGCGCGTCGAGGTTCGTGCGCGCCTTGCCGTGAATGATCACCTGCGCGCCGCGATCGCTCGTCGGCTTCAGCAGCACGGGGTTGAAATCCGTATGCGGCGCGACGCCCGCGGCCAGCGCCTGCAGCGCCTGCGCGCGGCCGATCTCGCCGCCGTCGGCCGTCACCGCGCTGTTGAGCGCCATGTTCTGCGGCTTGAACGGCGCAACGCGCGCGCCGGCACGGCACGCCAGGCGGCACAGGCCCGCGACGAGCGTGCTCTTGCCCGCGTCGGAGGTCGTGCCCTGGATCATCAGCGTGCCGCGTGGCCGCGGCTCGGGTGCATTCATCGTGTAAAGGTCGTCGCGAAGCAAAGGACGCATTATCGCCCGCGCCGGTACGCCTGCGCCGTTACAATCACGCGATGATTCCGCACGACCTCACCTTCGTCCTCGGCGGCGCGCGCTCGGGCAAGAGCGCGCATGCCGAGCGGCTCGCGGCCGACAGCGGCCGCCCCGTCACCTACATCGCGACTGCGACCGCCGCCGATGCCGAATTCGCGCAGCGCATCGCGCATCATCGCGCGCGCCGGCCGGCCGAATGGGGGTTCGCCGAGGCGAGCGTCGACCTCGCCGGCACGCTCGCTCGGCTCGACGATCCGCACGCATGCCTGCTGGTCGACTGCCTGACGCTGTGGCTCACGAACCTGCTGTGCCCGGTCGACGGCGAGCCGCTCGACGATGCGCAGTACACGGCGCAGGTCGAGCGGCTCGAACACGCATTGCGCGGCGCGCGCGCGAAGGTGATCGTCGTCAGCAACGAGATCGGGCTCGGCGTCGTACCGCTCGGGTCGGTCACGCGCCGCTACGTCGACGAACTCGGGCGCCTGAACCAGCGCGTCGCCGCGCTCGCGACGCGCGTGACGCTGCTCGTCGCCGGGCTGCCGCTCGACCTCAAGACGGGAGCGCCGTCATGCTGATGCTGTCGCTGCCCGTCGTCGCGATGCTTGCGGTCGCGGCCGCGATCGTCGACCGCGCGATCGGCGAACCCGCCGGCTGGCATCCGCTCGTCGCGTTCGGCCGGCTTGCCGCGCGCATCGAAGGCGCTCTGAATACGGGCCGGCGCGGCCGCGTGGTCGGTGTCGGCGCGTGGGCCGCGGCCGTCGTGCCGCCGGTGGCCGTCGCCGCATGGCTCGTGGCCGTGCTGCCGTGGCCGCTCGCGGCCGCGCTGCACGTCGCGCTGCTGTGGTTCGCGCTCGGCGCGAAAAGCCTCGCCGACCACGTCGCGCCGATCGCCGCGGCGCTGCTGCGGCGCGACCTCGACGCCGCGCGTAAGCTGACCGCGCGCATCGTGTCGCGCGACACGAGCGACGCCGACGAAGGCGCGTTGTCGCGCGCGGCCGTCGAATCGGCGCTTGAGAACGGCAACGACGCGATCTTCGGCGCACTCTTCTGGTTCGTCGTCGCGGGCGGCCCCGGCGCGTTGCTGTTCCGGCTCGCTAACACGCTCGACGCGATGTGGGGCTACCGCACACCACGCTTCCTGACCTTCGGCTGGGCCGCCGCGCGGCTCGACGACGCACTGAACTGGATTCCCGCTCGCCTCACGGCCGCGAGCTACGCGCTGCTCGGCGACACGGCCGCCGCATGGCGCTGCTGGCGCACGCAGGCGCGCCACTGGGACAGCCCGAACGCAGGCCCGGTGATGGCCGCGGGCGCCGGCAGCCTGAACGTGCAGCTCGGCGGCCCGGCCGTCTATCACGGCGAAATCGAGGATCGTCCGGCGCTCGGCACCGGTGCAACCGCGACCGCCGTCCACATCGTCGCCGCGCTGTCGCTCGTCACACGTACGCTCGCACTGTGGCTCGCGCTGCTGGTCGCGAGCGGCGCTCTCGTCATGGCCACCCATCATGTCTGACACACGCATCGCGCACGGCGGCAACCTGCATGAAGCCGCACGCCGCCACGGCATTCCGTACGACGCGTGGCTCGACCTGTCGACCGGCATCAATCCGGTCGGCTATCCGGTGCCGCCCGTCCCGGCCGACGCGTGGCGCCGGCTGCCCGACGACGGCGACGGCCTCGCGGCCTGTGCCGCGCAGTACTACCGCGCGCCCGATCCCGCACACGTGCTGCCGGTCGCCGGCAGCCAGGCCGCGATCCGCGCATTGCCCGCATTGCTGCCGACCGGCGACGCCGGCGTCGCGTCGCTCGCGTACGGCGAATACGCACCCGCGTTCGCGCGTCACGGCCATCGCGTCGTTTCGCTCGACATCGGCACGGATACGCTGCCGGCGACGCTGCGTCACGTCATCGTCGGGAATCCGAACAATCCGACCGCCGAATTCGTGCCGGCCGAACGCCTACTCGGCTGGCATGCGCAGTTGTCGGCCCGCGGCGGCACGCTGATCGTCGACGAGGCGTTCGCCGATACGGGCGCGACGCAATCGCTCGCGCCGCAGGTTAATCGGCCCGGGCTCGTCGTGCTGCGCTCGGTCGGCAAGTTCTTCGGTCTCGCCGGTATCCGCGCGGGCTTCGTGCTCGCATGCCCCGAACGGATCGCCGCGCTGCGCGACATGCTCGGCGCATGGACGGTCGGCGGCCCCGCGCGTCACGCGGTCGCCGCGGCATTCGCGGATCGCGCATGGCAGGCCGCCGCCCGCGAACGGCTCGCGGCCGACGGCGAGCGGCTGGCCGCGCTGTTGCGCACGCACGGCTTCACGGTTCGCGCGACACCGCTCTTCAGCTGGACCGACGATCCGCGCGCCGCGGCGCTGCATGCGGCGCTCGCGGCACGCGGGATCTGGACGCGATACTTCGCGAAGCCGTCGAGCGTGCGCATCGGCCTGCCGGGCAGCGAAGCCGAATGGCAGCGCCTCGGTGTTGCGCTCGCGCACTGCGTGCCGACGCTGCAACAGGAATCCGCATGAGCCCACGCAAGTTCCGCCGGCTGGCGCCGGCTGCGACACTGGCCGCGCTCGTTCATGCGCCGCTCGTCCACGCCGATGTCACGACGCGCGACGACGCCGGCAATACGGTTACGCTGCCCGCGCCCGCGCAGCGCGTGATCAGCCTCGCGCCGCACGCGACCGAGCTGATCTACGCGGCCGGCGGTGGTACGAAGCTCGTCGGCACCGTCACGTACAGCGACTATCCGCCCGCCGCGCAAGCGGTGCCGCGCGTCGGCGACAACAAGGCGCTCGACCTCGAGCGGATCGCCGCGCTGAAGCCCGACCTGATCGTCGTCTGGCGGCACGGCAACGCCGAGCGGCAGACCGATGCGCTACACGCGCTGCACATCCCGCTGTTCTTCAGCGAACCGAAACATCTCGACGACGTGTCGTCGTCGCTGCGCCGGCTCGGCACGCTGCTCGGCACGCAGCCGGCAGCCGATGCGGCCGCGGCGTCCTTTGCGCGCGACATCGCGACGCTGCGCACACGCTACGCCGCGCGTCCGCCCGTCACGATGTTCTTCCAGGTCTGGGACCGCCCGCTGACGACGCTCAACGGCGCGCACCTGATCAACGACGTGATCGCACTATGCGGCGGCCGCAACGTGTTCGCGTCGCTCAAGCCGCTCGCGCCAAGCGTTACCGACGAGGCCGTGCTCGCCGCGAATCCGGAAGCGATCGTGACGACGAGCGCCGGCGCGACGCGCTCGGACGAACCGCTGCCGAGCCTTGCACGCTGGCGCGCGTGGCCCGCGCTGACGGCCGTGGCGCGCAACAACCTGTTCGCGATCGACGGCGACCTGCTGACGCGGCCGTCGCCGCGGATCGCGCAGGGTGCGGCCGCGCTGTGCGAGGATCTCGATGCCGCGCGTGCGCGGCGGTCGGCGCGCTGATTTCCGGCGACTTGCGCGTTTGACGCACACATATCGATGCGTCCGGTACTTGAGACGGTTTGACCGCGCGTCGCATCGTTCACATGCAGGCTCGGACAAGCCTATTCATCCCAGTGCACGACTTCCCATGTTCGCGCCACGTCATCCGCACGCAGCCAGACGACACCGCCTGTCGGCACCGGCCGCGACAGCAGCGTATCGAGCGGCACACGCAACACATGCGATGCGAACGCGCGGATCACGCCCGCGTGCGTGACCGCCCATTGCGGCCGATCAGTCTGCACAACCGCGTCGGCCCGCCGCGCAACTCGCGCGGCGAACCGCGCGACGCTTTCGCCGCCATGCGCGCACGCATGCATCAGGTCGGCCGCCCACGCATCGAGCGCCGCACGGTCGATATCGTCCCAGCGCCGCATTTCCCACGCGCCGAAATCCATTTCCTGCCAGCCGGCATCGCGCTGCAGCGGCACATCGCATGCGTGCGCGAGCCGTTCGGCAACCGATGCGCATCGCGTCAGCGGGCTCGTCCAGAGCTGTTCGGGCGGCGGCGCGCCGATAGCCGACAGGTGCGCACGCACGGCATGCGCGCCGGCATCGGCCGACGCGGCGAGCGGCACGTCGCTGCGTCCGTAACACATGCCCGGCTCGACGGCGACGGCCGGATGACGGATCAGGACGACGTCCATCCGAGCACCACGAGATAGATCACCAGTTCGCTCAGTTGCTGCGCGAAGCCGAGACAGTCGCCCGTATATCCGCCGATCCGTTTCACGAAGTAGCGGGCCACCCACGCGCGCACGAGCACGAGCGCAACGCCCGCGGCGACACCCGTGCGCCAGTCCGGCCAGAACAGCCACGGCAACCCGAATACCGCCGCGACGCACGCCGCGCGTGCGCCCATCCGTTGCGCGACCGGCTTCGCCTTGCCTTCGGGCCGCACATAGTCGAGCGACATCAGCAGGCTGACGGCCGCCGCACGGCTCGCCGCATGCGCGGCGATCATCGTCCAAGCGGCGCGCAGCGGCGGCATGGCCGCGAGCGCCTGCCATTTCAGGCCGAGCGCGATCACGAGCGCGACCGCGCCGAACGTGCCGATCCGCGAGTCGTGCATGATGCGCAGCACGTCGTCGCGCGTGTAGCCGCCGCCGAATGCATCGCAACTGTCGGCGAGGCCGTCCTCGTGGAAAGCGCCGGTCGCGAGCAGCGTCGCGGCCATCGACAGCCCGACCGCGATCGACGCGGGCAGCACGCGCAACGCGGCGAGATAGACGAGCGCACCCCACGCGCCGACGCATGCGCCGACGAGCGGGAAATAGCGCGCGGCCTGGTCGAGATCGCCGGCCGCGTAGCCGATCGCGCGCGGCACGGGCACGCGCGTGAAATAGCCGAGCGCGACGAAGAAGTAGCGCAGTTCGGCACGCACGCCGGGCGCGCGATCAGGCGTCACGATTGTCGACGCCGGCGGACTCGAAGCTCGCCATCTCGCTGAGGAACGCAGCCGCCGCGCGCACGAGCGGCAGCGCGAGCGCCGCGCCCGTGCCTTCGCCGAGCCGCAGGTCGAGCGCGAGCAGCGGCTTCGCGCCGAAATGCTCTAGCATGCGCCGGTGCCCGGCCTCGTGCGACGTATGCGAGAACACGCAGTAGTCGCGCACGCCGGGCGCGATGCGCTCGGCGACGAGCAGCGCGGCCGTCGCGATGAAGCCGTCGACGAGGATCGTCATCCGCTCGCTCGCGGCCGCGAGATACGCGCCCGTCATCATCGCGATCTCGAAGCCGCCGAACGTCGCGAGCACGTCGAGCGGCGCGATCGCGTGCGAGTGCTTGACGAGCGCGCGGCCGAGCACCGCGCGCTTGTGCGCGAGCCCCTGGTCGTCGAGGCCCGTGCCGCGCCCGACGCATGCATCGATCGGCACGTCGAGCAGGCGGCTCATCAGGCACGCGGCCGACGACGTGTTCGCGATCCCCATCTCGCCGAAGCCGATCACGTTCGTGCCGAGCGACGCGTGCAGGCGCACGCGCGCCGCACCGGCCGCGAGCGCCGTCATCGCCTCGTCGTGCGTCATCGCCGGCTCCGTCGCGAAGTTGCGCGTGCCGCGCGCGACCGGCAGCGACACCAGCCGGTCGGACAGCGGAAGCGGCGACGCAACGCCCGCATCGACGATCTCGAGCGTGCTCTGCGCGACGCCCGAGAACGCGTTGATCGCCGCGCCGCCGGCCAGGAAGTTCGCAACCATCTGCGCGGTCACCGCTTGAGGGTAAGGACTCACGCCCTCGGCCGCGATCCCGTGGTCGCCGGCGAACACGATCGTCACCGGGCGCTGCACGGTCGGCCGCTCGGTGTGCTGGATCAGGCCGATCTGCAGCGCGACCGCCTCGAGCTGGCCGAGGCTGCCAGGCGGCTTGGTCTTGTGGTCGATCACATGCTGCAGGCGCTTGCGCAGCGCGTCGTCGAGCGGCGCGATCGCGGGTGGGAAGTGGGTCGGAGTCGTCATCGGGAAGCCGTGTCGTTGGCGCGGCCTGCGCCGCGCATCGGAAAGGAAAAGGTCATTGTCGCTCAGGCCATGCAGGCAGCAGCGCGTCGCGGCCATGCTCGCGGATCAGCACGAGCGGATAGCCGAATGCATCACTCGCACGCTCGGGCGTCAGCACGTCGTGCACGGGGCCGGCCCACGCATGGCCGCGGCCGTCGAGCAACAGCGCATGCGTCGCGAAACGCCGCGCGAGATTCAGGTCGTGGCACGAGAACAGCACCGTGCGCGGGCCCGCGTCGAGCCATGCGGCCAGCGCGGTCAGGCAGTCGATCTGGTGATGCAGGTCGAGATGCGCGAGCGGCTCGTCGAGCAGCATCAGCGACGCATCCTGGCACAGCGTCGCGGCCAGCGCGACGCGCTGCCGCTCGCCGCCCGACAGCGACAGCACGTCGCGCGACGCGAGCGCGGTCAGGTCGAAGGTCGCAAGCGCGTCGCGCGCGGCCGCGCGGTCGCCGTCGCGCTCCCAGCCCCAGCCGCCGAGATACGGAAAGCGGTTGAGCAGCACCGTGTCGAACACGGTCGCGCTGAATGCATCGTGCAGTTGCTGCGGCATCAGCGCGCGACGCTGCGCGAGCTGCGTGGGCGGCCATGCGGCAAGCGGCCGGCCATCGACCTCGACCCGGCCGCCGGCCGGCGGGTGCAGCCCCGCGAGCGTCGCGAGCAGCGTCGTCTTGCCCGCGCCGTTCGGCCCCGCGACGCACCAGATTTCGCCGGGGCGGAAGGCCTGCGTAAAGCCGTCGAGCAGCGTGCGCGCGCCGGCCTTCAGCGTCAGGTCGACGGTCGCGCAGGCCATGTCGTTGCCGGAAGCAGCGGCGTACTGCGCAGTGCCTGTCATCGCATCGGCCTCCTCAGCAACATCCACAGGAACACCGGCACGCCGATCAACGCGGTCATCACGCCGACCGGCAGTTGCGCGGGCGCGATCGCGGTGCGCGCGAGCAGGTCGGCCGCCATCACGCCGCCGCCGCCCGCGAGCATCGCGGCCGGCAGCAGCATGCGCTGGTCGTTGCCGAATGCGAGCCGCAGCGCGTGCGGTACGACGAGGCCGACGAAGCCGATCGTGCCGGCCGTCGTCACCGCGGCCGCCGCGGCCAGCGACGCGACGAGATAGATCCGCACGCGCAGGCGCGCGACGGGTACGCCGAGCGCGAGCGCGGTCGCGTCGCCACGCAGCAGCACGTTCAATTGCGGCGCGGCCGGCAGCGCGACACATGCGGCCAATAGCAGCGCGCCCCACGCGAACCACGGTGCGGTCACGCCGTTCAGGTCGCCCGTCAGCCAGAAGATGATCCCGCGCAACCGCGCATCGGGCGCGAGCGACAGCAGCAGCGTGACGAGCGCGCCCCACCCTGCCGCGATCACGACACCGGTAAGCAGCAGCCGCGGCGACGCGTCACGCGAGTCGCCGCGCCACAGCTCGCGGCGCGCGAGGCCGAGCACGAGCGCAACCGACACGAGCGCGCCGGCGAACGCCGACGCATCGACGAGCCACCACGCACCGCCCGCGATCATCGCGACGAGCGCGAACCCGGCCGCGCCGCCGGACACGCCGAGCACGTACGGTTCCGCGAGCGGGTTGCGCAGCAGCACCTGCAGCAGTGCACCGGCAAGCGCGAGCAGCGCGCCGCACGCGAAGCCCGCGAGCGCGCGCGGCAGGCGCAGCGTGCGGACGATGTCGGCGAACAGCGCATCGCCGCCATGCGGCGCGAGCGACGCGAGCGCCTGCCACGGCGACATCGGCACGCTGCCGATCGACAGCGACGCGACGAACAGCAACGCGACCGCGGCGGCCAGCGCGGCCCAGATCGCGGCGGCGCGCGCGGCGCTCATGCCGCGCACGGCGCTGCGCACGACGCGCGGCGCATCCGCTTACTGCTGCTGCCAGCCGAGCGTGACATAGGCGCCGCGCTTCGGCGTGTTGTAGGCGTATGCAAGCTCGTAGTCCTTGTCGAGCAGGTTATCGATGCGCGCGCTGACGTACCACGACTTCGTGATGTTGTAGCGCGCGGACAGGTTGACGATCCCGTAGCCGCCGAGCCGCCCGCCGCCCGGATCGTTGCGCGCGCCGCTCACGAGCCATTCGCCGCCGACACGCCACGCGCCGAATGCGCGGTTCACGGCCATCGACGCGAAACGTCGCGCGCGGCGGTCGAGATCCTGATTCTGCGTTTCGTTGACCGGGTTCTGCAACGTGGCGGCAACCCGTACGTCGGTCGCGCCGACATGCCCCTGCCACGATCCTTCGAGCCCCTGCACCTTTGCGCTGCCGACGTTCTGCGCAATATAGTAGAAACCGCTCCCGTCGGGCCGATAGTTGATCAGGTTCGCGTAGCGCGTCTGGAACGCGGTGAGCCGCATCACGCCCACCGCATCGGACGCATACTGCAGCGCGGCCTCGATCGAATGGCTGTGCTCCGGCTGGATCGACGGATTGCCGGCCATCGGGTAATAGAGGTCGTTGAAGCTCGGCGCGCGAAACGCGTCCGAATAGCTCGCGGTCACCTTCCAGCGATCGGTCAGTTCGAGGCCGTAGCCGAGATAGTAGGAGTTGGCACCGCCGAAGTCCGAATACTGGTCGCGGCGCAGGTTCGCCTGGAACTGCTGGCGGCCGAAGCGCCCCGAATAACCGATCCAGCCGGAATTCACGTGACGCTGCGGCGCGGCATACGCATTCGACATGAACTGCTGGTCGAGCCGCTCGTAGCCGGCCTGGATCAGGTGATCCGGTGCGATCCGGAAATCGTTCTGCCACGTGTACTGGCGGTTGTCGGTATTGAAGTGATCGGTATAGACGCCGTTCAGCGCCGACTGGCTGCGATCGTTGCCGGTCGACACGCTCAGGCGAGCGGTCCACCAGTCGGTCAGCTTGCCGTTCGCGAACGCACGCACCTGCTGCACGCGCGAATAGAGGTTGTTCAGGTCGGTCGGCACGCCCCACGCATTGTCGTAGCTGTTGTTGCCATTCGACTGGAAGTAGCTGACGCCCGCATCCCAGCGGTCGTTGAAGCGGTGGCGCAGCGCCGCGGTGATGCTCTCGTTCAGGTAGCCGTTGGCATTCGGGTTCGCATTCGGCTTCTTCGCCGGGTCGAGCGCGGAAAAACCGTTGTCCTTGTCGCGTGCGATCGACACGCTGAACGTCGTCTTCCCGTCGCCGTCGAGCCGGCCCGCTACGCCGGCCTGCTGCGTCTGAGTGCCGTAGCTGCCGACTCCGACCGCGAAGTTGAAGCGCGGCGGATGATTGCCGCCGTCCTTCGTGAACACCTGCACGACGCCGCCGATCGCGCCCGAGCCGTACAGCGACGACACGTTGCCGTTGACGATCTCGACGCGCTCGATCTGATCGAGCGGCAGCTGGCTCAGTTGCGCGGCACCGAGACTCGCGGAATCGACCCGCACGCCGTCGATCAGCACGAGCGACTGCGTCGACTCCGCGCCGCGCAGAAACATCGTCGCGCTCGCGCCGGGGCCACCGTTACGCACGATCTGCGCGCCGGGTGCGAACGCGAGCAGCGTCGGCAGATCGGCGCCCGGATGCGCGGCGATATCCTGCGCGTCGAATACGGTGGTTTGCGGAATCGTGTCGGCCAGCGCCTGCGGCGCGCGCTGCGCGGTGACGACGACCGGTTCGAGCATGGTCGCAGCGGCAGGCCGGGCCGCTGGCGCGGCGGACGTTGCCGCGGGTACGGCGGGCGCCGAGGTCTGCGCGGCGGCGGCAAGCGGCAGTCCGCAGAGCGCGCCGAGCGCCGTGCGGACGATTGGGGTCAGCATGAAGATAAATCCCGTGAAGCACTGCGCGCCCCGCCTCCCCGCAGGCCGCGCGTCACGAAGCCCGTGCGGGCTCCCCGCCTCGGCCGGTATCCGGGCTGGCGGCGTACCGGCTCGCCTTCCCGCGCGATGACGCGCAGTGGCCCGCGCCCGCGTGCGAAACCTGCACGCGGAACGCGCCTGAGCCGGCCTGCGTCACAGGACGCGGCCGCTTACCGTTGCGGGGGCAGCGCAGGTTGGCGGCCTCCCGGCGGAGCCCGCTCCCTGCTTCCCGTTTAACCGCGCGTTCCACGCGCGAGCACCGAGGCGGCGCCAGTTTAGGAGCCGCTCGCGCGAGCGTCAAGGAAGCGTCCGGACACGCACGTGGCGCGCCTATTCGCGGCAAGAAGCGGGGGTGTTACGACTGGAAACGTTACAGATGTCGGATTGCGCGTTATTCCGCGCTAAAATGCTGGGTCTTTAGAGGACGCAGCAAATGCTCAACGAACTCGAAACCCTATCTCAAAATATTGGCCGTCTGATTTCGCTGAACAAGCGCTATCACTCGGAACGGCTCGCGCTCGAGGAGCAGGTCGCGCAATTGCGCGCGGAAGCGGACACGGTCCGCGCGGAACTCGCGCAACTGCGCGATGAACGCAATGCGCTCGCGGCCGAGCGCGACACGCTGTCGGCAAAGATCGACGACGCACAGGTGAAACTGAACGCGATTCTCGAAAAGCTGCCGCGCTCGAAAAGCGCGGAGCAAGCCGACAACCAGCTCGACCTGCTGGATGCGCAGGCGCGTACGGATGGCGATGACGCGGCCAGCCACGGAGAACATGCATGAGTACCAAGCAGATCGAAGTCTCGATTCTCGGTCAGGCGTATCGTCTCGCCTGTTCGGCCGAGACCGAAGCGGCGCTGCTCGAGGCGGTCGCGCGCGTCGACGCCGAAATGTCGAAAATCCGCTCGAACAGCTCGGTACGCGGCACCGATCGCATCGCGGTGATGGCGGCACTGTCGCTCGCATCGGAATTGCTGCGGCTGCAAACGAGCGTGCGTCACGGTGAAGCATTTCCGGCGGAGGAAATCCGTCGTACAATGCACCAGATGAACGAACAGCTCGGCGCGGTGCTCGCACAGCACGAGACGCAGTAACGTTTTAATCGATGCGTCGATTCCCCTTGATCTCGGCGATCAACGGTGGTCAAATTGGCGCATCGAAACACAGTTCAGTCAGCTTCCCTGCCTGGTTCGCCAAGGTCATATATTCCTTGAACCAATGCCATGTGCACGGTTGCGGAAATTTGTAGCACGGGCGCGCGCGTCACTCTGTCTGATGTACCCGAAGTGCTGCTAACTGCGACCAATTCTGAACCTCAGGTTCAGGATGCCGGCCTAGCGGCCAAGGCGGGGGCCTATCCAACGGCATCGGGCGAGTCCCGGTGCCGTTTTCTTTTTCAGGGTCTGTTTGCATGTGCAACGCGCATGCAAACAGACCCTCATGCCTCCTACTGCGTCGATCACGATCCATGCAATACTGGCTGATGAAGTCCGAACCGGACGAAGCAAGCATCGACGATCTCGCCAACGCACCGCAGCGCTCGCTGCCGTGGACCGGCGTGCGTAACTATCAGGCGCGCAATTTCATGCGCGACACGATGAAGATCGGCGACGGCGTGCTGTTCTATCACTCGAGCTGCCCCGAGCCGGGCATCGCAGGCGTCGCCGAAGTATCGTCGACGCCCTACCCCGATCCCACGCAGTTCGATCCGAAAAGCCCCTATTACGACCCGAAGTCGACGCAGGAAGCGCCGCGCTGGCTGCTCGTCGACGTGCGCTATGTGAAAAAGTCGCCGCTCGTGCCGCTCGCCGCACTGCGCGAACACGACGAACTCGCCGACATGCGCGTGCTCGCACGCGGCAACCGGTTGTCGATCACACCGGTCACGCGCGCAGAATGGCGGTTCATCACCGAAAAGCTGATGAAGTAGGCGCACGCAGTAGGCGCACGCAGTAGGCGCACGC
This sequence comes from Burkholderia sp. DN3021, assembly GCF_049805555.1. Lineage (NCBI taxonomy): Bacteria > Pseudomonadati > Pseudomonadota > Betaproteobacteria > Burkholderiales > Burkholderiaceae > Burkholderia > Burkholderia sp. DN3021. The sequence continues at coordinate 19,862 of NZ_JBNCAB010000024.1, forward strand.
GCCAAACGTCAAATCTGGTCAGCACGCGCTGCCGCCGCGGAACTCGCGGGTCTTTCGCGCAGCCTAAGCAACCGCTGTCGGCCAATCGGGCCGGCTGTTGTTTTTTTCGCGCGGTACGCCCGCGTCGCGCACGCGTGATCCGCGTGCGCGCCCTCGCACAAGGAGTCCAACAATGACCAAGAAATCCGCACTCGCGCTGTCGCTCGCACTCGCCGCCGCCGTTCCCGTCGCGCTGACGCTCGCGTCGCCCGCCGCGCACGCGCAGACCGCGAACCCGCACTTCCCGGAACCGGCGGGCGTGCTGTCGCTTTCGTCGCAGGCCAGCGCCGACGTGCCGCAGGACATCATCCACATCACGCTGTTCTACGAGCAGCAGGCAAAGGATCCGGGCAGCCTCACGTCCGCGCTGAACCAGCGTGCCGATGCCGCGCTGTCGCAGGCGAAGGGCGTATCGGGCGTCACCGCGCACACGGGCGCATTCTCCGTGTATCCGAGCACCGATCGCGACGGGAAGATCTCCGCATGGCGCGGCCGCACCGAGGTCGCGCTCGAATCGCGCGATTTCGCCGCGGCGTCGAAGCTTGCAGGCCAGCTGTCGAACCTGATGCAGGTCGCGAACGTCGAGTTCTCGCTGTCGCCTGAAGCGCAGCGCACGGCCGAGCAGAAGCTCACGACCGAAGCGATCAAGTCGTTCCGCGCCCGCGCTGACGAAGCCGCGAAGGCGTTCGGCTACAGCAGCTACACGATCCGCGACGTCAACGTCGGCAGCGGCCGCAACGTGCAGCCGTACCCGCGCATGATGGCGATGGCCGCGGCGCCGATGGACAGCGCGAAGATGAGCGCACCGATCGCGGTCGAAGGCGGCAAGGCCACCGTGTCGGTCACCGTCAACGGCTCGGTTCAGATGAAGTAACGCGCAACGCGCGGCTGTCGGAAACGAAAAACGCCGGCCCTCGGGCCGGCGTTTTTCATTTGCATGCGTGTTGCCGATGCACGCGCCAGTTGCGCGCGCATCGATATCGCATCACGCAGCCGCATTCGCCGCGCGACGGCGATACGCCCAGACCATCAGCGCGATGCCCGCGAGGATCATCGGCAGCGACAGCCACTGCCCCATCGACAGGCCGAGCGCAAGCAGGCCGAGGAAGTCGTCGGGCTCGCGCGCGAACTCGACCGTGAAGCGGGCGAGGCCGTAGCCGATCAGAAACAGCGCGGACACGGCGCCCATCGGCCGCGACCTGCGCGAGAAGAAGAACAGCGCGAAGAACAGTGCGATGCCTTCGAGCGCAATTTCGTAGAGCTGCGAAGGATGGCGCGGCAGCATCTGGTATTGCATGAACACGTCGGCGAGATGCCACTTCTCGACGAGCGCCGGATGCTTCGGCAGCCAAGCCGCATCGTCGCGCATCGCGCCCGGGAACAGCATCGCCCACGGCGCCGCCGGGTCGGTCACGCGGCCCCACAGCTCGCCGTTGATGAAGTTGCCGAGACGCCCGGCCGCGAGCCCCGTCGGCACCATCGGCGCGACGAAATCGGTGACCTGCAGCCAGTGGCGCTTGCGCTGCCACGCGAACAGCATCATCGCGAGCGTCACGCCGAGGAAGCCGCCGTGAAACGACATGCCGCCCTCCCACACCTTGAACACGTCGAGCGGATGCGAGAAGTAGAAATCGGCCTTGTAGAACAGCACGTAGCCGAGCCGGCCGCCGAGCACGGTGCCGAGCACGCCGTAGAACATCATGTCGTCGATGTCCTTCGCGGTCCAGCCCTGCGCCGCGACGTGCGGCAGCTTCAGGCGGACCCGGCCGACGACGATCGCCGCGATGAAGCCGACGAGATACATGAGGCCGTACCAGCGCACGGCCAGCGGCCCGAGATGGATCGCAACGGGGTCGAAATTCGGGTGAATGATCATGGGTTAGCGAAGAAGTTTTCGAATGCGGTACGGCCGTCGCGAACGCGCAGCACCGCGCGTTGGACGGCACCGGCGCTCCATCGTTCACGTCACGCGGCGAGGCCCTGCGCGCGCACGACGTCGATGAAGCCGGCGAGCACGGGACTCACGTCGCCCGTGCGCCACACGAGGCCTGTCTCGACGACCGGCGCGTGACCGGCGAGCGGCCGGTAGACCACGCCGGTGCGCCGCAGGTTACGCAGCGATTGCGGCACCAGTGCGACGCCCATGCCGGCCGACACGAGGCTGACGATCGTCTGCATCTGGATCGCCTCCTGGCCGATGCGCGGAGTTTCCCCCGCCGCGCCGTAGCAGCCCGTAATGATGTCATAAAAGCCGGGCGCCAAACGACGCGGAAAGATCACGAGCGGCAATGCGGCGATATCGGCGAGATGCACGGGTTCGTCTTGGGGCGCGTCGCACGCTGTGGCCGGCATCGCGACCACCAGCGGCTCGCGCACGACGGGCAAGTACGACAGCCCGGCCGCGTGACGCGGCGGCACCGGCGGAATGACGAGCCCTGCGTCGATGCGGCCGGCGACGAGCTCGTCGATCTGCACGTCGCTCGTCGCCTCCGCGAGCTGCAGGCGCACCTGCGGATAGCGCGCGCCGAACGCGCGCAACAGCGACGGCAGCAGCCCGTAATCGGCGGTCGACACGAACGCGAGCGACAGCGAGCCGGCCTCGCCGCGCGCGAGCCGCCGCGCGAGCGGCGGCAGCGCATCGGCCGACGCAAGCAGCCGGCGCACGTCGGGCAACAGCGCCGCGCCGACCGCGGTCAACGCCACCGAGCGCTTGGTGCGCACGAACAGCGCGACGCCGAGCGCATCCTCGAGCGCCCGGATCGCCTGCGACAGCGGCGGCTGCGTCATCGACAGGCGTTCGGCAGCGCGGCCGAAATGGCGCTCGTCGGCAACGGTCATGAAATAGCGCCACTGGCGCAGGTCGGGCGTCGGATCGGCCATACGTCACTCATTCGCAAAACGACTTAATAGACGACAAATAATATATTGGACATCCCAATCCGGACACTCCATTCTTGTTTCATCCGAACCGGCGCGCCGCTCACGGGCGTCGCCCAGACAACGATGGAGTCCCCCATGCCGTACAACCGTCGCTCGAAGCACATCACGCAAGGCGTGGCCCGTTCGCCGAACCGCTCGATGTATTACGCACTCGGCTACCAGAAGGACGATTTCGACAAGCCGATGGTCGGCATCGCGAACGGCCATTCGACGATCACGCCGTGCAATTCCGGCCTGCAGCGCCTGTCCGACGCGGCCGTCGCGGCCGTGAAGGCGTCCGGCGCGAACCCGCAGATCTTCGGCACGCCGACGATTTCGGACGGCATGTCGATGGGCACCGAGGGCATGAAGTACTCGCTCGTGTCGCGCGAGGTGATCGCCGACTGCATCGAGACCTGCGTGCAAGGGCAATGGATGGACGGCGTGGTCGTCGTCGGCGGCTGCGACAAGAACATGCCGGGCGGCATGATCGCGCTCGCGCGCCTGAACGTGCCCGGCATCTACGTGTACGGCGGCACGATCCGCCCCGGCCACTGGAAGGGCCGCGACCTGACGATCGTGTCGTCGTTCGAGGCCGTCGGCGAATTCACCGCGGGCCGGATGACGCAGGAGGATTTCGAAGGCGTCGAGCAGAACGCGTGCCCGACGTCGGGTTCGTGCGGCGGCATGTACACCGCGAACACGATGAGTTCGTCGTTCGAGGCGCTCGGGATGTCGCTGCTGTACTCGTCGACGATGGCGAACCCCGACCAGGAGAAGGTCGATTCGGCGGCCGAATCGGCGCGCGTGCTCGTCGAGGCCGTGAAGCGCGACCTGAAGCCGCGCGACATCATCACGAAGGCGTCGATCGAGAACGCGGTGTCGGTGATCATGGCGACCGGCGGCTCGACCAATGCGGTGCTGCACTATCTCGCGATCGCGCATGCGGCCGAGGTCGACTGGACGATCGACGACTTCGAGCGCATCCGCAAGCGCGTGCCCGTGATCTGCGACCTGAAGCCGTCGGGCCGGTACGTCGCGACCGACCTGCACCGGGCCGGCGGGATTCCGCAGGTGCTGAAGATCCTGCTCGATGCGGGGCTGCTGCACGGCGACTGCATGACGATCACCGGCCGCACGATCGCCGACGAACTGAAGGACGTGCCGAGCGTGCCGCGCGCGGACCAGGACGTGATCTTCCCGATCGACCACGCGCTGTACAAGGAGGGCCACCTGGCGATCCTGAAGGGCAATCTCGCGGAAGACGGCGCGGTTGCGAAGATCACCGGCCTGAAGAACCCGGTGATCACGGGCCCCGCCCGCGTGTTCGACGACGAGCAAAGCGCGATGGATGCGATCCTCGGCGACCGGATCCGCGCCGGCGACATACTCGTGCTGCGCTACCTCGGCCCGCAGGGCGGCCCCGGCATGCCGGAAATGCTCGCGCCGACGTCCGCGATCATCGGCAAGGGGCTCGGCGAATCGGTCGGCTTCATCACGGACGGCCGCTTCTCGGGCGGCACGTGGGGCATGGTGGTCGGCCACGTCGCGCCCGAGGCGTTCGTCGGCGGCACGATCGCGCTCGTGCAGGAAGGCGACTCGATCACGATCGACGCGCACCGGCTGCTGCTGGAACTGAACGTCGACGATGCCGAGCTCGCGCGCCGTCGCGCCGCGTGGAAACAGCCGGCGCCGCGCTACACGCGCGGCGTGCTCGCGAAATTCGCGGCCCTCGCCCGGCCGGCGAACCAGGGCGCCGTCACGGGTTGACGCGATGTCGCCGCCGCATGCGACCCCAATGGAAATGGCCGCCGAGGGAACGCGCAAAACGTGCGTTCCCTTTGCTTTTATAATGCGCGGACCATGAAGCCGGCCGTCCCCGCCGGCGGAGAACCGCATGAAACAGACGATATTGCGCGCGCTGCTCGTGATGCTGCTGACCGGCGGCGCAGCGGCGGCGCGCGCCGATCAGGCCGACGGGCTCGCGCTTGCGCAGCGCAAGAACTGCATGGCCTGCCACGCGGTCGGCAAGCCACTGATGGGCCCGTCGTTCCGCGACATCGCCGGCAAGTATGCGACGCGCGGCGATGCCGTCGATTACCTTGCCCAATCGATCGTGAAAGGCAGCGTCGGTGTATGGGGCAGCGTGCCGATGCCCGCCAATACGCAACTGACGAGCGGCGAAGCCCACGCACTCGCGCAATGGGTGCTGTCGCTGCGTTGAACCGGATGCCCCGGACGGGGCACAACCGTTGTGCCGGGTGCCGCCGACAGGCGGGCTTGCCCGTCGCCGGCAGCTTCGCCGGCACTTACTGGAACCGCCCCTTTTTTCTATCGCCGGAACGGCCGGGTGTTCAGCCCGAATGACCGGCGCGGCGGCGCGCGATCTCTTCGTCGACCGCGTCGCGGACCCAGTCCATGACCTCGGTTTCCAGCGTCAGCGCCACCTCGCGCGTGACCTGGCCGACCAGCCAGGCCGAATGCTCGTGCAGCGCGTCGCGGCAGCGAGCCTCGATGGCCTCGCGCCCTGCTCCGGTCAGATAGCTCGTCAGCCGATTGCGCAGGCGCTCGGCGATATGCTGCGCATCTTCCGGCGTCAGCCCGACGGCTGCCTGCCCATCCGGCTGCGGCGCCGCGGCCGGTACGACCGCCTCCGGCATGACCGCGTCAGACGCGTGCCCGGCCGCGTCGCGCGCCACCGCAGCGAACGCATGCTGCGACGCATCGTCGTCGGCCAGCGACGACCGGAGCGGCGCATTCATGACCGCTGCGTCCGCGGCGACCACATGCTCCGCGGCGCCCGGTTCGGCCGGCGCATCGGTCTCGCCCATTGCCGCCGCAGCAGCCGTCGCGACGTCGCCCGGCAGCTCGACCGCCGGCACGTGCAGCGTCGGCACGGGTTCGATCACGACGAATTCGGGGTCGGCCTCGGTTTTCGCGGAATCGGCCGGCGCGATCACGTCGGTCAACACCGGAATCGCCGCGCCGACGTGCGGCTGCGGCGCGTCGGGCGCGGGCGAGCGCGCCGGCACCGGCTTGCCCGGCACCAACACGTCGGTCAGCGTCGGGATCGAGGATGAATCGGCTTGTGTCACGGGAACGCTCCGTCGACGGTTGCGGCTAGCTGCCCTGCTTGTAGTTGTTCAGCGCGTATCCGCGATCGCGGTAGAAGCGATAGCGGTCGCGGCCCGCGGCCAGTTCGTCCGGCGCGTTGCCGACCACTTCGAGCAGGCGCTCGAAGCGGGCGAACTGCGCGGGCACGGTCGCGCCGAGGTTCAGCAGCACGTGATGATGCGGCGCCTTGTCGAGATCGGCGGCCAGCACGATCGGCGTCCCGGCCGCGTGCTCGCTGTCGACGCCGCAATGCGGAATGAAATCGAGCGGCGAGAACGTCCAGAGCCGCTCGTCGAGCGCGCGCAGGCGCGCGGGCTCGGCGAGCACGACGACCGGCTGCCCGGCCTGGTAGGCCTTGCGCAGCAGCCGGCACGCGTACGCGAGCGAATCGCCGACGTTCGAGTGGAAATCGATCCGCGTCATTGCCCGCGCACCCGTATCGTCGTCAGCACCGCCATCACTGGCCGGCGCGGTCGATCAGGAACTGCGCGAGCAGCGGCACCGGACGGCCAGTCGCGCCCTTCGCGGCGCCGCTCTTCCACGCGGTGCCCGCGATGTCGAGGTGGGCCCACGGGTAGCTCTCGGTGAAGCGCGACAGGAAGCACGCGGCCGTCACGCTGCCGGCCGGACGTCCGCCGATGTTCGCGAGATCCGCGAAGTTCGACTTCAGCTGATCCTGGTACTCGTCGTCGAGCGGCAGGCGCCATGCCGGGTCGCCCGCCTCGCGCGACGCGTCGAGCAGTTCGCCCGCGAGCGCGTCGTCCTTCGAGAACAGGCCGCTGTTGTGATGGCCGAGCGCAATGATGCACGCGCCCGTCAGCGTCGCGACGTCGATCACCGCGGCCGGCTTGAAGCGCTCCGCATACGTGAGCGCGTCGCACAGGATCAGGCGGCCTTCGGCGTCGGTGTTCAGCACCTCGATCGTCAGGCCCTTCATGCTCGTGACGATGTCGCCCGGCTTCGTCGCATTGCCGCCCGGCATGTTCTCGCAGGTCGGCACGATCGCGACGACGTTGATCTTCAGGCCCATCTCGGCAACCGCGCGCATCGTGCCGAGCACGGAACCGGCGCCGCACATGTCGTACTTCATCTCGTCCATGCCCTCGCCCGGCTTCAGCGAGATGCCGCCCGTGTCGAACGTGATGCCCTTGCCGACCAGCACGACCGGCGCGGCCTTCGCGGCGGCGCCCTGGTAGTGCAGCACGATGAACTGCGGCGGCTCGACCGACGCGCGCGCGACCGACAGGAACGAGCCCATCTTCAGCGCCTGGATCTGCTTGAGCCCGAGCACTTCGGCCTTCAGGCCCCAATCCTTCGCGAGCTTCTTCGCGGTGTTGCCGAGATAGGTCGGCGTGCAGACGTTGCCGGGCAGGTTGCCGAGGTCGCGGGTGAGATCCATCCCGTTCGCGAGCGCAACGGCCTGCTTGACGGCGACCTTCGCGGCCTTTTCGTCCGACGGATCGACGCTGAACACGACACGCTTGAGCGTGTGCGACGCCGGTTCCGGCTTGCTCTTCATCTGCGTGAAGCGGTAGGTCTCGTTGCGCAGCGCGAGGATTGCCGCGCGCACGCCCCAGTCGGAGCTGCGCTCGTCGACCGGCAGTTGCGCGAGCGTGAACGTGACCTGGACGACCTTGGTCGCCAGCAGCGCGCGCCAGGCGGCCGTGGCCGCGTCGTTATAGGCTTTCTGATTGAAAGCATCCTGCTTGCCGAGGCCGACGAGCAGCACGCGCGACGCGCCGATGCCCGACACTTCGTGCAGGAACAGCGTCTTGCCGCGCTTGCCGTCCATGTCGCCGGCCTTCACCACGCGCGAAATCAGTCCCTTGGTGGCCGTGTCGATGTCGAGCGCCGCGCCGGAAAGCGTCTGCGCCTCGAAGATGCCGAGGACGATGCAGTCGGACTTCCCGGTCAGGAACCCCTTGGCCTCGCCTTTGCTCCAATCACAGCCTTTTATGCTAAAGTCCATCGCGCTTGTCCTCGGATAAAATCTGGGCTAAGGATGAAAGCCGCAATTATCCGCTATTTTTCCCGTGGCGGCGCGAGCGCTCCACCACGCGTGCGCAGCCTCCCGCCCTCTTCTCATCAAGAATGATCTTCGAACGCTCCCTCCAGCGCGAGCTTGCGTATACGGCTGGCGCCGTGTTCATGGTGCTGCTCACGATCATGCTCACGACGATGATGATCCGCATCGTCGGTTACGCCGCGTCCGGTGAAATCGACCCGCGGGACGTGCTCGTGCTGATCGGCCTGACCGTGATCGGCTATCTCGCCGTGATGCTCGTCGTCACGCTGTTCGTGTCGATCCTGTTCGTGCTGACCCGGTGGTACCGGGACTCCGAAATGGTGGTGTGGCTCGCGTCGGGCGTGAGCCTCACGCGCCTCATCAAGCCGATCGGCGTGTTCGCCACGCCGATCATCCTGCTGATCGCGTTCTTCGCGTTCGTCGGCTGGCCGTGGTCGAACCAGCAGAGCAAGATGATCAAGGCACGCTTCCAGCAGCGCGACGAGATCTCGCTGCTCGCGCCGGGCCAGTTCCGCGAGTCGGCCTCGAACCATCGCGTGTTCTTCATCGAGAAGATGACGCCCGACCAGAGCAAGGTGCAGAACGTGTTCGTGACGTCGACCGAGAACGGCAAGGTCAACGTCGTCGTGTCGCAGACGGGCCATACGGAAACGTCGAAGGACGGCGACCGCTTCGTCGTCCTGGAAGACGGCCGCCGCTACGACGGCACGCCCGGCCAGCCGAACTTCAAGATCATGGAGTTCGAGCGCTACGGCGTGAAGATCACCAGCAAGCCGGTCGTGAACGTGCAGACCACCAACAGCACGCCGACACCCGAGCTGCTGCGCAACCCGACGCGCGACAACCTCGCGGAATTCGCGTGGCGCGCGGGGCTGCCGCTGATCGCGCTCAACCTGATGGTGCTCGGCATCCCGCTCGCGTACCAGAACCCGCGCCGCAGCCGCACGATCAACCTCGTGATGGCCGTGCTGATCTACCTCACATACTCGAACCTGCTGAACGTCGTGCAGGCGCAGATCGAGCAGGGCAAGATGTCGTTCGGCGTCGGCCTCGTCGGCCTGCATGCGCTCGTCGCGGCGATCGTCGCCGTCATCTTCTGGTTGCGCGTGCGCAATCGTCCGCTGTTTACACGCGCGCTGTTCGGCCGCTCGGGAGCATGATCGATGCGGCTCTATGAAAAGTACTTCGCGCGACAGATCTACGTCACGTTCATCTTCATCCTGTTCGCGTTCTCGGGCCTGTTCTTCTTCTTCGACCTGATCAGCGAACTGAACTCGGTCGGACACGGCAACTACAAGTTCGGCTACGCGGTGATGCGCGTCGCGCTGCAGACGCCGTCGCGCTTCTACGAGATCATCCCGGTCGCCGCGCTGATCAGCGCGATCTACGTGTTCGCGCAGATGGCCGCGAATTCGGAATTCACGATCTTCCGCGTGTCGGGCCTCGCGACCAACCAGGCGCTGCGCTCGCTGCTGAAGATCGGCGTGCCGCTCGTGATCGTCACCTACCTGATCGGCGAATTCGTCGGCCCGTACGCCGACCAGTTGTCCGAACGCGTGCGGCTGCAGGCGCTCGGCGCGTCGGTGTCGTCGAACTTCCAGTCGGGCGTGTGGGTGAAGGACACGCTCGCGGCCCGCGAAAACGGCGAACAGGTCACCCGCTTCGTCAACGTCGGCAGCCTGTCGCCCGACTCGACGATCAGCAACGTGCGCATCTACGAGTTCGACTCGAAATTCCAGCTGCAGAACGTACGGATCGCGCAGACGGGCCGCTACGAGCCGCCCGGCCACTGGCTGCTGACGGGTGTCACCGAAACGGAGCTCACGCCGATCAAGCCGATCAGCGGCCAGCCGGCCGACGCGCTGAACCCCGTCTACCGGTCGCAGCAGGTATCGCTGCCCGAATACCGGCTGCGTTCGGACCTGACGCCGCAGATCCTGTCGGTGCTGCTCGTGTCGCCGGAGCGCATGTCGATCATCAACCTGTTCCGCTACATCCAGCACTTGCGCGAGAACCAGCAGGACACGCAGCGCTACGACATCGCGCTGTGGCGCAAGCTGCTGTATCCGTTCGCGGTGTTCGTGATGCTCGTGCTGTCGCTGCCGTTCGCGTACCTGCACACGCGCGCCGGCGTGGTCGGCGTGAAGGTGTTCGGCGGCATCATGCTCGGCATGAGCTTCCAGCTGCTCAATACGCTGTTCTCGCACATCGGCACGCTGAACACGTGGCCCGCACCGCTCACCGCCGCGACGCCGGGCCTGATCTATCTCGCGCTCGGCCTATTCGCGCTAAAGTGGGTCGACCGGCACTGAGCGCCGCATCACGACGGAGACTTCGACATGAGCTCGCACGGCATCGTCCTGTTCGGCCACGGCGCCCGCGATCCGCGCTGGGCCGAGCCGTTCGAGCGGCTCGCCGCGCGGCTGCGCGGCGCCGGCTCCCCTGCGTCGCACGTGTCGCTCGCGTTCCTCGAACTGATGACGCCGTCGCTCGGTGAGGCCGTGGCCGCGCAAGTCGCCGCCGGCTGCACGCGCATCACCGTGGTACCCGTGTTCTTCGGCCAGGGCGGCCATATCCGCCGCGACCTGCCGCAGCTCGTCGATGCGTGCCGCGCCGCGCATCCGGGCGTCGAGATCCGCTGCGCGACGGCTGTCGGCGAAGACGACGGCGTGCTCGACGCGATCGCACGCTATTGCATCGACCGGATCGGCGACGACGCGTAAGCGCAACGGCGGCTCCAAATGAAAAAGCGCTGGCTTCCGCCAGCGCTTTTTTCGTTTCGGACTACGGCCGGATTCCGCTCAAGCCGCATCCCGCAGCGGATCGCCCGTTTTCGCGTGCCGTGCGCGCTCGGCAAATGCGTCGCCGATCATCAGCAGGCTCGGTTCCGCGGGATCGAGCCACGCCTGCGCGTCGCCCGCCGCCATCTGCGCGAGCGTCAGCGTCAGCGAGCGCTCGCGCGCGGTGCTGCATGCCTCGACGATCGCCACGGGCGTCGCCGGCGCACGGCCGGCATCGATCAGCTCCTGCGCGATGCCGGGGGCACTGTCGCGGCCCATGTAGTAGACGATCGAATCGGCGCGCGCGGCTTCGCGGATCTCGTCGCTGCCCGGCGCACGGCTGTGCGTCGCGAACGCGACGCTGCGCGACACGCCGCGCAACGTCAGCGAACGCTTCAGCGTCGCCGCGCCGGCCAGCGCTGCGGTGATGCCCGGCACGACCTCGTAGTCGATGCCGGCCTCATCGAGCGCGCGCATTTCCTCTTCGGCGCGACCGAACAGCATCGGGTCGCCGCCCTTCAGCCGCACGACGCACGCATGCTCGCGCGCCGCATCGACGATCTGCTTGTTGATGAAGTGCTGCGCGGTCGAGCGCTGCCCGCAGCGCTTGCCGACCGCGATCCTGCGCGCGTTCGGCGCGTAGTCGAGCATCGCGGGCTCGACCAGCGCGTCGTGCAGCACGACGTCGGCCTGCGCCAGCAGCCGCGCGCCGCGCACCGTGATGAGGTCCGCTGCGCCCGGCCCTGCTCCGATCAGATATACCTTGCCCATGTTTGTCGCTTCGCTTGTCCTGCGGACGGCGGCGTCCGGCCCGCGCCGCCGCATGGCGGCGCGGTACGCCGGTGGTTACGCCGAGAACGCCCGGATCATGCCCGCGGCGACCGTGTGGTGCGTCGCCTCGTCGATCAGCACGAACGCGCCCGTGCCCGGATGCGCGTCGTACGTGTCGCAGACGATCGGCTTCTGCAGCGTCAGCGCGACGCGGCCGATGTCGTTCATCTTCAGTTCGTGACGGTCGGTCGCGTGCGACAGCGTATGCACGTCGAGCACCTGCTTGACCGCGCCGATCTTCGCGAACACCGTGCTCGTGGTCTGCTTCAGCAGGTACTTGCGCTGCTGCGACAGCGGCGCTTCGTCGAACCAGCACAGGTCGGCCTCGAGCTTCTTGGCCGGCTCGACCGGCTCGACGGTCGTGACGAACATGTCGCCGCGCGACACGTCGACATCCTGTTCGAGACGGATCGTCACCGTCTGGCCCGCGAACGCTTGCGCGACGGACGCGGTGCCGCCCGGCACCGGCGCGACGATCTCGGCCACCGTCGCGGTACGGTTCGACGGCAGCACGACGATCTCGTCGCCGACCTTCACTTCACCCGACTCGATACGGCCCATGTAGCCGCGGAAATCGTCGGCCGAGCTGCCGTCCTGGCGCGCGACCCACTGCACCGGGAAGCGCAGCGCGTCATGCGCCTGCGTCTCGACCGGCAGCGACTCGAGCACGTCGAGCAGCGGCTCGCCCGCGTACCACGGCATGCGCTCGCTCGCGCCGACGATGTTGTCGCCCTTCAGCGCCGACACCGGCACGAAGCGCACGTCGTCGAGGCCGAGCTGCTTCGCGAGCGCGACGTACGCGTCGCGGATCTCGTTGAAGCGCGCCTCGCTGTAGTCGACGAGGTCCATCTTGTTGATCGCAACGATCACGTGCTGCAGCGCGAGCAGCTTGACGATCGCGCTGTGGCGTTTCGTTTGCGGCAGCAGTTCGGCAACGCCGTTCTCGACCGTCACGCGCGTCGCGTCGATCAGGATGATCGCCGCGTGCGCGGTCGACGCGCCGGTCACCATGTTGCGCGTGTACTGCTCGTGGCCGGGCGTATCGGCGATGATGAACTTGCGCTTCGCGGTCGCGAAGTAGCGGTATGCGACGTCGATCGTGATGCCCTGCTCGCGCTCGGCTTCCAGGCCGTCGGTCAGCAGCGCGAGGTCGAGCTCGTCGCCCACCGTGCGCTTGTTCTTCGCGCGCGACAGTGCGGACAGCTGGTCCGACAGCACGGCCTTGCTGTCGTACAGCAGGCGGCCGATCAGCGTGCTCTTGCCGTCGTCGACGCTGCCCGCGGTGATGAAGCGCAGCACGCCGAGGTCTTCGTGATTTTCGATGATGCTCATGATGTGAATGTCCTCGTGTGCTTCAGAAATAACCTTGCTTCTTGCGCTGTTCCATCGCGGCTTCGGAGGTCTGGTCGTCCATCCGCGTCGCACCGCGCTCGGTGATCTCGGTCACCGCCGTCTCGGCGATGATCTTCTCGACGTCGTCCGCGTCGCTCTCGACCGGGCACGTGCAGCTGATGTCGCCGACCGTGCGGAAGCGCACCTGGGCGACTTCGCTCGTCTCGCCGTCGCGCATCGGCGTAAGCGGCGTGACGGGCACGAGCAGGCCGTTGCGGCGCACGATCTCGCGCTGATGCGCGTAATAGATCGACGGCAGCTCGAGGTTCTCGCGCGCGATGTACTGCCACACGTCGAGCTCGGTCCAGTTCGAGATCGGGAACACGCGCAGGTGTTCGCCTTTATGCAGCCGTGCGTTGAAGAGGCTCCACAGCTCAGGGCGCTGCGCCTTCGGGTCCCACTGGCCGAATTCGTCTCGGAACGAGAAGATGCGCTCCTTCGCACGTGCCTTCTCTTCGTCGCGGCGCGCGCCGCCGATCAGCGCGGTGTAGCCGTGCTGCTCGATCGTCTCGAGCAGCGTGACGGCCTGCGCGGCGTTGCGCGAATCGGTTTCGCGGCGCAGCACGACCGTGCCGCGCTTGATCGAATCCTCGACGTGGCCGACGATCAGCTCGGCGCCGAGCTCCTGCGCGCGGCGGTCGCGGAAATCGATCACTTCGTCGTAGTTGTGGCCCGTGTCGATGTGCACGAGCGGGAACGGCAGCGTCGTCTTGCGGTTCGCGCCGAGACCGAACGCCTTCAGCGCCAGATGCAGCACGACGACCGAATCCTTGCCGCCCGAGAACAACAGCGCCGGCTTGCTGCATTCGGCGACCAGTTCGCGCAGGATGTGGATCGACTCGGCTTCGAGCCAGTCGAGGTGGCCCATGCGGCTGTCGCCGCCGGTGGCCGGGGCAAAGGCGGATTGCTCGAGCGTCGTGCTCATGATTTCAGTCCTTCTTCTGGGTTCGTGCCGCCCGCTGTCGCAGGCGGCGCAATATTCAGTTTCTTGTCAGGCTTTCAGTGCGCAGCGCCTGCTTCGGCGGTCGCGGGAATCGGCGTGATCGTGATGTGCAGCCCGCATTCCTTCGTGTCGCGCGATTCCCACCACCAGCGGCCCGCGCGGCTGTCCTCGCCGGGGCGGATCGCGCGCGTACACGGCTCGCAGCCGATGCTCGGATAACCGCGCGCGTGCAGCGGGTTGACCGGCACGTCGAACGCTCCGAGGTACGCCCATACATCGGCTTCCGTCCAGTCGGCGAGCGGATTGTACTTCGCGATCCCGCGCGCTTCGTCCTGTTCTTCCTCGTGCAGCTCCGCACGCGTGACCGACTGCTCGCGGCGCTGGCCCGTGACCCACGCGCCGACATCGGCCAGCGCGCGGTTCAGCGGCTCGACCTTGCGGATGTGGCAGCACGACTTGCGCAGCTCGACGCTCTCGTAGAACGCGTTCAGGCCGTGCTCGGCGACGTACTGGTCGACCGCATCCTGCTGCGGATGGAACTGCTCGATCTCGTAGCCGTAGCGCTCGCGCACGCGGTCGATCATGCCAAGCGTTTCCGCGTGCAGACGGCCCGTGTTCAGCGAGAAGATGCCGATCGACACGCCCTTCGACAGGATCGCGTGCGTGAGCAGCATGTCTTCCGCGGCGAGGCTGCTCGCGAACTTCACCTTCTCGTGACGTGCGCCGATCTGCGCGAGCAGCGCGTCGAGGCGCTCGACCTTCGCGGCGAGTTCCGGCGTCAGTGCGGTCGCGGTACTCATGCGCCCACCTTGGCGTCGGCCGCGGCGGCGCGGCGGCGGAACAGCGGCGCCGGCTCGTCGAACGCGCCCTGGTAGCGCTGCGTGAATTCCGTGAACGCATTCAGCGCGTCGTGGATGTCCCTGTCGGCACGCACCGCGAATGCGTCGAAGCCGCAACGCGACATGTACAGCAACTGGTCGCGCAGCACGTCGCCAATCGCGCGCAGCTCGCCCGTCCAGCCGTAACGCTCGCGCAGCAGGCGCGCGATGCTGTAGCCGCGGCCGTCCGCAAAGCGCGGGAAGTCGACGGCAATCAGCGAAATCGCGCCGAAATCGGCCGCGAGATCGGCCGGCTCGCTGTCCGGCGCGAGCCACACGCCGAGTTCGTCCTTCGTCTTCGCGGCGACGAGCGCCGCGCGCTCGGCCTGCCACAACGCGAACGGCACCAGCACCTTGCCGGCCGGCAACGCGTCGACCGCGGGCAGCGCACCGTCTTCCGCCGCGCGCACGACCTGCCATGCATCGTCGATCACTGCGCGATTCTTGATAATCGAAGCCATCTGCAAATTCCTTGTACCCGGTTGGTTACGCGTTCACTGCCTGGCGCGCCGCATACACGCGCTCCTTGAACGGCGCGATGCCGATGCGGTCGTACGTGTCGACGAAGCGCTCGCCGTCGATGCGTGCTTCGACGAACGTGTCGATCAGCTTCGCGATCACGCCCGGCACTTCTTCCGCCGAGAACGACGGCCCGATCACGCGGCCGAGGCGCGCGCCGTCGCGGCCCGTGCCCTGCTCGCCACCGAGCGACACCTGGTACCACTCGGCGCCGTCCTTGTCGACGCCGAGGATGCCGATATTGCCGACGTGGTGATGGCCGCACGAGTTCATGCAACCGGAAATGTTCAGCGACAGGTCGCCGAGGTCGTACACGTAGTCGAGATCGTCGAAGCGCTGCTGGATCGCCAGCGCGATCGGGATCGATTTCGCGTTCGCGAGCGAGCAGAAATCGCCGCCCGGGCACGCGATGATGTCGGTCAGCAGGCCGATGTTCGGCGTCGCGAAACCGGCCGCCTTCGCCTTTTCCCACACCGCGAACAGATCGCGCTTCTTCACGTTCGCGAGGATCAGGTTCTGCTCGTGCGACACGCGCAGCTCGCCGAACGAGTATGCGTCGGCCCAGTCGGCGACCAGCTCCATCTGCTGGTCGGTCGCGTCGCCCGGCGCCACGCGGTGATCCTTCAGCGACAGCGTGACGGCCGCGTAGCCGGACACCTTGTGCGGCGCGACGTTGCGCTCGACCCAGCGCGCGAACGCCTTGTTCTCGAGCAGGTGCTGTTCGAACGATGCGTCGGTGTCGGCCAGCTTCTCGTAGACGGGCGGCTTGAAATACTGCGACACGCGGTCGACTTCCGCCTGCGTGAGCGTCGACGGGCCATCCTTCAGGTGCTGCCACTCTTCCTCGACCTGCTGCGCGAACTTCGCGGGCGACAGCGCCTTCACGAGAATCTTGATGCGCGCCTTGTACAGGTTGTCGCGGCGGCCGAAGCGGTTATACACACGCAGCACGGCTTCGCAGTAGGTGAGCAGGTGCTGCCACGGCAGGTCTTCCTTGATCACCGCGCCGATGATCGGCGTACGGCCGAGGCCGCCGCCCGCGAGGATGCTCGCGACCACCTCGCCCTGCGCGTTCTTCTTCAGGCACACGCCGAGATCGTGGATCTGCACGGCCGCGCGGTCGTGCTTCGAGCCCGACACCGCGATCTTGAACTTGCGCGGCAGCCACGCGAATTCGGGATGGAACGTCGACCACTGGCGCAGGATTTCCGACCACGGACGCGGATCGATCTCCTCGTCCTGGGCGACGCCCGCGAACTGGTCCGCCGTGATGTTGCGGATGCAGTTGCCCGAGGTCTGGATGCCGTGCATCTGCACCGACGCGAGCTTCGCGAGGATCTCGGGCGTGTCTTCGAGCTGGATCCAGTTGAACTGGATGTTCGAACGGGTCGAGAAGTGGCCGTAGCCGCGATCGTGTTCGCGGGCGATGCGCGCCAGCATCCGGAGCTGGTCGCTGCGCAGGTTGCCGTACGGAATCGCGATGCGGTGCATGTACGCGTGGCGCTGCATGTACAGGCCGTTCTGCAGACGCAGCGGACGGAATTCGTCTTCGCTCAACTCGCCCGACAAGCGGCGGCGCACCTGATCGCGGTACTGCGCGACACGCTCGTCAACGATCGTCTGGTCGTATTGGTCGTACTGATACATTCGGGGACCCCAGGGGTTTTCGTGGTGACCGCGCGACGTCCTAGCCACGTCGCGCCCGAATCTCCGTTCCGCCGTCACTGCCGCCATCCGCTGCCGGGTGGATTGCTAATGACGAAAACAGATATCCATATTTGAAAAACTCCGGTGAATCGTAATAAACTCGCCTTATATTTCAAACGACTAAAAAATTCTGTTGATATGCGGAAGGGTTATAAATGAACCTGCACCAATTTCGCTTCGTGCGCGAGGCCGTCCGGCAGAATTTCAACCTCACCGAGGCCGCCAAGGCGCTCTACACGTCGCAGCCGGGGGTATCGAAGGCGATCATCGAGCTCGAGGACGAGCTGGGCGTGGAGATCTTCACGCGGCACGGCAAGCGCGTGCGCTCGCTCACCGAGCCGGGCAGGATCATCCTCGCATCGGTCGAGCGGATCCTGCAGGAGGTTGAAAGCCTTAAAAGGGTCGGGAAGGATTACGCCGCGCAGGACCAGGGCAACCTGACCATTGCGGCCACCCACACGCAGGCCCGCTACTCGCTGCCGGCCGCGATCGCCGAATTCAAGAAGCGCTTCCCGAAGGTGCACCTGTCGATCCTGCAGGGCAGCCCGACGCAGGTGGCCGAGATGGTGATCCACGACCAGGCCGATCTCGGGATCGCGACCGAGGCAATCTCCGACTACAAGGAACTCGTGTCGCTGCCCTGCTTCCAGTGGCACCACGCGGCCGTCGTGCCGGCCGATCACCCACTGCTCGAACGCAAGCCGCCGTCGCTCGACGATCTCGCGCAATATCCGCTGATCACGTACGACGACGCGTTCGCGGGCCGCAAGAAGATCAACCAGGCGTTCGCGCTGCGCGGGCTGTCGCCGGACATCGTTCTCGAGGCGATCGACGCCGACGTGATCAAGACCTACGTCGAACTCGGCCTCGGCGTCGGCATCATGGCCGACATCGCGTTCAATCCCGAGCGCGACCGCAACCTGCGCCTGATCCCGGTCGGCCACCTGTTCGGCAGCAACGTGACGCGCGTCGCGCTCAAGCAGGGCGCCTACCTGCGCAGCTATGTGTATACGCTCGTCGAACTGCTGTCGCCGACGCTGAACCGCAAGCTGATCGAGCAGGCGCTCAAGGGCGAATCCGAATCGTACGAACTGTAAGCGCCCCCCGGACCTGTCGCTTCGCGCCAGGCCCCCGGACGGGGTCATCCCCTAGGGGACTTCCTTCGGGGCGGAAAACTTGAGGCGGCCCGGCGTTTTCCTGAAATCGGCGTGTATAAATACAGGGGCGCATATCGCGCCCCTTTTTGCTGCCCGACGGAGATTCCCGCATGACGCTTCCCGCCCTGCTGCGCCGCACCGCCAGCGCCGCCCTCGTGCTGGCCTGCGCGGCCGCGCATGCCGACCTGAAGGTCGGCGTCGACCTGTCGTCGACCGGCCCTGCCGCCGCGATCGGCATCACGAGCAAGAACGCGATCCTGATGTGGCCGAAGACGATCGCCGGGCAGCCGGTGCAGGTAACGGTGCTCGACGATGCGTCCGACCCGGGCACCGCGGTGCGCAACATCCGCAAGCTGGTCGACGAGGATCACGTCGACGTCGTGATCGGGCCGAACATCACGCCGGCCGCACTCGCGGCGCTCGACGCGGTGGCCGCCGGGCAGACGCCGATGATCACGCTGGTCGGCTCCGGCGCGATCGTCGAGCCGCAGGAAGGCGCGCGGACCTGGGCGTTCAAGATGGCGCAGAGCGATCGCGCGATGGCCGACGTGATGACGCGCGTCATGTCGAACCACGGCGTGAAGACGGTCGGCTTCATCGGCTTCGCGGACAGCTACGGCGACAGCTGGCTGAACGAGTTCACGCGCTTCGCCGACCTGCGCAAGATCCGCGTCGTCGCGACCGAGCGCTTCAACCGCACCGATGCGAGCGTCACGGGCCAGGCGCTGAAGCTGATCGCGGCGAAGCCCGACGCGATCCTGATCGCGGGCTCGGGCACGCCGGCCGTGCTGCCGCAGCGCACGCTGATCGAGCGCGGCTACAAGGGCGCGATCTACCAGACCCACGGGATCGCGACGCCGGAATTCATCAAGCTCGGCGGCAAGGACGTCGAC
This sequence comes from Burkholderia sp. DN3021, assembly GCF_049805555.1. NCBI lineage: Bacteria > Pseudomonadati > Pseudomonadota > Betaproteobacteria > Burkholderiales > Burkholderiaceae > Burkholderia > Burkholderia sp. DN3021. Next base: position 39,060 of record NZ_JBNCAB010000024.1, read on the forward strand.
GGGACGCTGTTTCCGACCCAGCCGGTCGTCGTCGCGCGCACGCTGCCGGCCGACCATCCGGCGCGCAAGGCCGCGCTCGCGTTCGTCGACGCGTACGAGGCGAAATACGGCACAGGCACGGTCACGCAGTTCGCGGGCGACGCGGCGGGCGTCTACCCGCTCCTCGCCGACGCGGTCGGCCGCGCACTGAAGACCGCGCAGCCCGGCACGCCGGCGTTCCGCGCGGCGCTGCGCCGCGAACTCGAACGCGCGCACGAGCTCGTCGTGCCGAACGGGGTCGTCAACACCAGCGACAAGGATCACGTCGGGCTCGACCAGCGCGCGAGCGTGATGGGGATCGTGAAGCAGGGCCGGTTCGTCTACCTGAGCCAGTAACTCGCGCGTCGGCAACCGGGTAGCTTGCCCGGCATCCGGATTTCCGCCATAATCCGCGTTTCGCCGCACACAATCGCATGCGCGGCCAGGAACAAGCCCAGGTGGTGAAATTGGTAGACGCAGGGGACTCAAAATCCCCCGCCGCAAGGCGTGCCGGTTCGATTCCGGCCCTGGGCACCAGCATTTCGCAGCGTCATGCGCTGCACCTGTCGAAACCCGCGCAAGCTCACGGCTTCGCGGGTTTTTTGTTTTTTGCCGCGCGCAACGTGCACCGCAACGCGTGACCTCGCCTGGCAGTCCAAGCATCAGGGAACGCAGCATGGAGGCAGGCCATGTGCACGCGCGCCATTTCAAGCCCGATTTGCCGCGGCGTGCTCGCCGCGGTTCTGTCGCTCATGCTGGGCGGATGCGACGTGTTGAGCGCGCCGCCCGTGCCCGACTGGCCGGGACCGCATGCGCCCTATCCGTTCCCGGACAACATCCCCCATCGCACCGAATGACCCGACGGCCGCCCGGCCGCCTTTCGCCGCCGCGCAACCTCAGGCCATCAGCTCGCGAACGAAGTCGAGAAACACCCGCACCTTCGCGGAGACGAGGTTCGACGCGTGGTGATACGCATAAAGCGGGAACGTCTCGTCCGCCCATTCCGGCAGCAGCAGGACCAGCCGCCCGTCGGCGAGGATGTCCCGCGCGTAGAGTTCCAGCAGCTGCGCGACGCCCGCGCCGCCGAGGCAGGCGCCGAGCAGCGCGCCCGTGTCGTTGACCATCAGCCGGCCGCCGGCATCGAACGGCACCACCTCGTTGCCGCGACGGAAAACCCATTCGAAAGGCCGCCCCGTTACCGGATCGCGGATCAGCACGCAACGATGCCCGTCCGCGAGATCGCGCGGATGCCGCGGTTCGCCGTGACGCGCGACATAGGCCGCCGACGCGCAGGTGAGCACGCGCGTCTCGAGCAGCAGCCGCGCGCGGTATGACGACGGCTCCGGAATGCCGAAGCGCACCGCCACGTCGAAGCCGTCGGCGACGAGATCGCCCATCCGGTCGCGCACGCTGATCTCGACGGACAGTTCGGGGAAGCGATCGAGGAATTCCGCCATCCGCGGCGCCAGCACGTAGTGGCCGAAGGTGCCGTCCACGTTGACCCGCAACCGCCCCCTGACGCGCGCCCTGGAACGGCCTGCGTCGACCGCCGCCTCCTCGATGCCGGCCAGCAGCGGCGCGACCGCCTCGTAAAAGCGCCGCCCTTCGTCGGTCAGCGTGATCGCGCGCGCCGTCCGGTTGAAGATCCGGATGCCGACGCGTTCTTCCAGCCGCGCGACGGCGCGGCTCACGGCCGGCTGTGTCAGCCCCATCGCCTCGCCCGCGCGCGCGAAGGTGCCGGCCTCGATCACCGCCGAGAGCACGCCGATGCCGCTCAGGAGCCTGCTGTCGAATGCCATGAGACATACTTTTAGTCATTCTTGATCTAATCATTATTCATTATTTTTATTGATCGAGGAAGCCTACATTAGTCCTGTCGCCGGCTCGTACGGCACTCACGAACCAAGGAGCAGGACATGAGCACATCGGAAAAGGTCGCCCTCGTCACGGGTTCATCGCGCGGCATCGGCGCGGAAATCGCCCGCCGTCTCGCCCGGGACGGTTTCAGGGTCGTCGTGAACTATGCCGGCAGCGCCGGCCCCGCGCAGGAAGTGGTCGACGCGATCGTCGCCGACGGCGGCGAAGCCGTCGCGGTGCAGGCGGACGTCGCCGACCCCGCGGCGACCGCCGCGCTGTTCGACGCGGCCGAGCGCGCGTTCGGCCGCGTCGACGTGGTCGTCAACAGCGCGGGCGTGATGAAGCTCGCCGCCATCGCCGACGTCGACGACGCGGCCTTCGACCAGGTTGTCGCGATCAACCTGAAGGGTGCGTTCAACGTCAGCCGCGAGGCGGCGAAGCGCGTGCGCGACGGCGGCCGCATCGTCAACCTGACGTCGAGCGTGATCGGCATGCGCCTGCCGACCTACGGCGTGTACATCGCGACCAAGGCGGCCGTCGAAGGCCTGACGCAGGTTCTCGCCCAGGAGATGCGCGGCCGCGGCATCAGCGTGAATGCGGTCGCGCCGGGGCCGGTCGCGACCGAGCTGTTCCTGCAGGGCAAGAGCCCCGAACTCGTCGACCGGATGGCGAAGATGAATCCGCTGGAGCGGCTCGGCCAGCCCGGGGACATCGCCGGCGTCGTCGCGTTCCTCGCCGGCCCCGACGGCGCGTGGGTCAACGGCCAGGTCCTGCGCGCCAACGGCGGCATGTGCTGACGAACCGCACGCCGCGCCCGCTCCCTCACGCTTGCAGGAGATCGATCATGAAGGAAGTCATTCTCGTCACCGGCGCCGCCAGGGCCGCGGCCTGCTCGTCCGGGGTATCGTCCTAGTCGGCGCGGCGGCACCCCGCCGTTCCTCGCGCCCTACTTCGCCGCGAAGGCCGCGATGGATTCGCTCGCGGTGTCGTATGCGGCCCAGCTCGCCCGCTGGGGCATCGAAACGTCGATCGTCGTGCCGGGCGCGTTCACCCGGGGCACGAATCACTTCGTCCACGCGGGCAAGCCGGCCGATGCCATCGTGCAGGCGGCCTACGACAGCGGGCCGTACGCGGGCGTCGCCGAGCAGGCGCTGCAGGGCCTCGCCGCGCTCGAACCCACGGACGCCGATGCCGGCGCCGTCGCGACGGCGATCGCCGACCTCGTCGCCGGGCCGGCCGGCGCGCGTCAGCCGCGCTCGCAGAACCCGAGGATCGCGTCGGCGACCGCCGCCGGCGCCTCGCGCTGCGGAAAATGCCCCACGCCGTCCAGCACCTGCCGCGCGTAGCCCCCGGCGAAGAACCGTTCGCGCCCAGCCGAGCTGTCCGGATGATTGCAGGTGTCCGCGCCGCCGTGCAGCACGAGCGTCGGCACCGACAGCACGGGCGCCGGATTCAGCCGCGCGTTGTCGTCGGCATAGGCCGGCGCGCCCGGCGCGAAACCCCAGCGATGCCGGTACGAATGCAGCACGACGTCGATCCAGTCGGGCCCGTCGAACGCTGTGGCGGCCGCATCGAAATCGCTGTCGCGATACCAGCCGGGCGGCGACCACGTGTCCCACATCACGCGGGCAAACGCGCGGCGATCGTCGCGCAGCGCCTGCTCGCCGCGCGGCGTCGCCATGAACCAGTGATACCAGTAGTTGCGCGCCTGCTGCAGCGACAGCGGTTGACCGGGATCGTTGGTGCCGTACCCGACCGACAGCATCACCAGATGCGATGCGACGCTGTCGCGCAACCCGCACGCGTTCGCGACCGCACGGGCACCCCAGTCGTGCCCGACCAGCACGGGCCGCTCGACGCCGAGCACATCGACGAATTCGAGCAGGTCGCGCCCGAGCGCCGCGAGCTCGCCGCTGCGCGGCACGGATGCGTCGCGAAAGCGCGTCGGCGCAAAGCCGCGCAGCGCGGGCGCGAGTACGCGGTAGCCGCGCGCGGCAAGCGCCGCCGCCACGGGCTCCCAGCCGACCGGGCTGTCCGGCCAGCCGTGCAGCAGCACGGCCACGCGTTCGCCGCGCGGGTTCCATTCGAGATAGGCGATATCGAGCGACGCGGTCGTCGCATACGCATAGGCAGTCATCGTGTTCTCCGTCGGGTCAACTTGAGCAAACGATGGTAGGTCGGCCTTTCATCACGATTCACGGAGTATCATGATTCATTCATCGAATATTGCGTTGAATTGACCTATGGAACCGCTGACCGACCCCGCGTCGACCTCGCTCGACATCGCGCTGCTGCGCACCTTCCTCGAAGTCGTCGACAGCCGCGGGTTCGCGCCGGCAGCAGAACGCCTCGCGCTGACGCCGTCCGCCGTCAGCGGCCATATCAAGCGGCTCGAACAGGCGACCGGCACCGTGCTGCTGGCGCGCACGACGCGCCGTATCGCGCTCACGCCGGCCGGCGACACGCTGTACGCGTACGCGCGCAACATCGTCGACATGGAGCGCGAAGTGCGCGCGAGGCTGCGCGGCGCGCCGGCGCACGGGCGGCTGCGCGTCGGCGCATCGGAGGATTTCGCGGGTGCGTGGCTGCCTCACGTGCTGCGCACGTTCCGCGACCGCCATCCGCGTACGGCGATCGAGCTGAAGGTCGGGATCACCGCGTCGCTGCTGCGCGAGCAGGCGCTCGGCCGGCTCGATGTCGTGTTCGGCAAGCAGTGCCGGCAGGTCGACGCGTCGGGCGAACTGCTGTGGGAAGAACCGCTCGTCTGGGCATTCGCGTCGGACCGCACGCTCGACGCCGGCGGCGAAGTGCCGCTCGCGCTGTTTCCGGAACCGTGCGTCTATCGTGAAGCCGCCGTATCGGCGCTCGCCGCCGCGCTGCGGCCGTTTCGCGTGCTGTTCGAGAGCAGCAGCATGGCCGGCTGCGTGTCGGCCGCGCTCGCGGGCTTCGCGGTCACCGCACTGGCGCGCAGCCAGCTGCGCGACGGGCTGCGCGCATGCGGGCCGCAGGACGGCCTGCCCGCGCTGCCGGCCGCGCGTTTTTATGCGTTCGCGTCGAAGCCGGACGGCACCGGCGCGGCGCTGATCGAAGCGGTGCGGGAAGTCGGGCGCAACCGGCGGTTCGCAGCGCTGGCCGACTGAAACACGCGCGACGGCGCACGACGCAAACCGGCCGCCCCGGTCAATCGCCTTCCGCGCCCTTCCCGGCCGCCGCCCCCGTCAACGCATCCGCCATCAGCTCCCCGAACCAATCGACGAACGCGTTGAGCCGGCGCGACCGGTGCCGCCGGTGTGGGTACACGGCCGACACGTCCATCGGCTCGGCGCGGTGGCCGGGCATCACGTCGACGAGCGCGCCGCTGTCCAGCAGATGCTCGACGTCGAACCGCGGAATCTGGATCAGCCCCATCCCGGCGATGCAGCCGGCGATATAGGTTTCGGCGTTGTTGACGATCACGCGGCTCGGCAGCGTCAGCGTGTACCGCTCGCCGTCCACGCAGTATTCCCAGTCGAGCTCGCGCCCCGTCGTCGGCGACGCATAGCCGATCGCCCAGTGCCCGTGCGCGAGTGCATCCGGATGCTCGGGCACGCCGCATTCGCGCAGGTAGTCGGGGCTCGCGCAGTTGATCAGCGTGAACTGCCCGAGCGGCCGCACGACGAGGCTGCTGTCGGCAAGCCGCCCGACGCGGATCGCGCAGTCGACGCCCTCCTGTACGAGGTCGATCGAGCGGTCCGTCGAGCCGAGCGAAAGTTGCAGCTTCGGGTAGCGGCGAAACAGCGACGGCAGCGCGGGCGCGACCACGCGGCGCGCGATCCGGCTAGGCACGTCGACGTTCAGCCGCCCGACCACGTCGCGGTCGCGGCGGCGGAACAGTCGATCGAGCTCGTCGGCCTCGGCGAGCAGGCGCCGGCCGCGTTCGAGCAGCAGCGCGCCGTCGGCGGTCAACTGCACCTGGCGCGTCGTGCGGTGCAAGAGGCGCGTGCCGAGCTCCGCCTCGAGCTGCTGGACGGCCGCCGACACGGTCGCGCGCGGCACGTCGAGCGTATGCGCGGCCTTGATGAAGCTGCCCATCTCGGCAACCTGCAGGAAGATTCTGACCTGATCCAGCTTGTCCATCGGCGGGGAACATGGGTTCGGACGACCGTCGCCGGCAGCCGTCGCGCATCGCGGCAGCGCCCGGCGGCACAGAGAAAACGGGCGCGCGGCCTCGCGGCTGCGCGCCCGTCCATTGTCCACGCAAACGAGCCATTGCGGTGCTCCGCCCGCGGCGGCGGCCGGCGCGGCCCATTAAGTGGTCGGCTACTTGGTCGTATAGCCGCCGTTGATCAGGATCGTCTGGCCCGTGATCCACCAGCCGTCGGTCACGAGATGGCGGATGAACGGCACGACGTCCTCGATGTCGGTCAGGCCCGTCTTGCTGAACGGCGACAGCGCGGCCGCCGTCTTGTGATATGCGACCGCATCGGCGCCCTCGGCCGGATAGAAGAACGGCGTGTCCATCGGGCCTGGCCCGACGGCCGTCACCGAAATCCCGCGTGCGCCGTACTCCTTCGACGCCGCGCGCGTGAAGTGCTCGACCGGTGCCTTCGACCCTTCGTACGCCGCATAGAACGGCGTGAACGCGCCGAGCAGCGACGTCACGAGCGTGACGAGCTTGCCGTGATCCTCGAGGTGCCGCCCCGCTTCCTTGATGAAGAAGAACGCCGACTTGCTGTTGACCGCGAACATCTCGTCGTACTCGGCTTCGCTGATCTCGGTGAACGGCTTCTTCAGCACCTTGCCGACCGTGTTGATCGCGATGTCGATCTTGCCGAAGCGCTGCTTCGCATCGTCGAACAGCTTCTCGACCGCGGCGGCCGTCGTCAGGTCGGCCTGGAACGTCGCGGCCTCGGCGCCGGCCGCGCGCACCGCGGCGGCCGTCTCCTCGGCCTGCGCCTGCGACGCCGCGCTGTTGTAGTGAATCGCCACCGCCTTCGCGCCATGGCCCGCCAGGTCCCGCGCGATCAGGCCGCCGAGATTCTTTGCGCCGCCTGCGATCAGGACGACCTTGTCTGCGAGCGTGTGAGTAGTCACGGTTGACTCCTTTTTTCGTTGAACGAAGCTTGGAGTGTAGGCACGCGCGCCGCGCCGGTCAGCCGGTCGCGGCTGGATGGATTATCCAGAAAACCGATCCAATCGGAACGCCGCAGCGTGCGCTGCCGCACCGACGGCGGCGCCGGAATCCGCTCGCGGCGGCGCGAGCGCCGGCCGGTTCAGCGTGCGTACAGCGCCGCGTCGATCTTGCCGAGCAGCCACTGCATGCCGGCCAGATGCTGCTGATCGTGGCTGCACAGGTAATGGACGAGCCCGCGCACGGTCAGCGAGCCGTAGCCGTCGAACTCGCCGATACGCTCGAACTGTTCGGGCGTGAGGCGCGACACGAGGTCCAGCGTCTCGCGTCGCGCTTCGCGGATCGCCGCGAGCACGTCGGACGCATAGGCATCGTTGTAGCGGCGCTCGATCGCGAGCGCGTCGCCGTCGATCGACACGAGCAGCGGCCGATCTTCGTCGAGCATCCGCCGCAGCCGCACGTGATAACCGTCGATCTCGATGTCGCGCACATGACAGAGCTGCCCGAGCGGCGAGAAGTGCTCGCTCGGGATCCCGGCCCAGTCGTCGGGTGTCCAGCGCGCATAGCCGTCGGGCACGGCCGCGAAATGGGCTTCGAGCAGACGGGGGAAATCGGCGAGTGCATCGAGCGTCGTCGGATTCATGCGGGAAACTCCCTGTCGGATAAGAGCGGCGGCAACCCTGGCACGGACCTGCCGCCGCCGTTGCGTCACTTCACGCCGAAGCCGTATGCACCTTGCGTGCGGTGCCCGTCGGTCGCGACGGCCACCCATTTCACCGTATAGGCTCCGGTGCCGACCGCCGTGAGCGGCACCGTCATCCGCTTGCGGTTCGACGCATCGATGCGCGCGTTGCCGTCCGACACCGTCTTGCCGCCGCCGTCGACGACGACGATCGAGCTGAACGCCGGCTCCAGCGGCTCGGTGAAGTCGATCGTGACGGCGGCCGGTGCGGCGGCCAGCGCCGCGCCCGCCGCCGGATCGCTCTTCGCGAGATGCGCATGCGCGAACGCGGCCGACGAAACGGTCGCGGCAAGGATGACGGCGGCAGCCTTGCGGCCGAACGGGAACGAATCGAAATGCATGGACTTTCCGTGAAGAATGAACGAGCGCCGCGCGGCGTTCCGGGAGCTTACCAGCGCATGCGTGTTCATGCCGACCGCGCGCCGCTTGATAGAATGCGCGCGCTATGGATCTCGAAAGCATTCTCTACACCCAGGGCTTCGGCTCGCGCCGCCAGTGCCGCGGCCTGATCGAAGCGGGCCGCGTCGTCGTCGCGGGCGCCAGCGCGACCGACCCCGACGCGTCGTTCGACACCGACGGCCTCGTATTCTCGGTCGACGATACGGCCTGGCCGTTCCACGCACGTGCCTATCTGGCGCTCAACAAGCCGGCCGGCTACGAGTGTTCGCGCGATCCGCAACATCATGCAAGCGTGTTCAGCCTGCTGCCCGCGCCGCTCGTCGCGCGCGGCGTGCAGTGCGTCGGCCGTCTCGACCAGGACACGACGGGCCTGCTGCTGCTGTCCGACGACGGCCAGTTCGTGCACGCGTACACGTCGCCGAAGCGCAAGGTGCCGAAGACCTACGTGGCGACCGTGCGCCATCCGCTCGACGACGCGCAACTGCATGCGCTGCGCACCGGCGTGCAGCTCCACGGCGAGCCGAAGCCGATCGCAGCGGTCGCCGCCGATGCGCGCGACACGCACGCGCTAGCGCTGACCGTTCTGGAAGGCAAGTATCACCAGGTGAAACGCATGGTCGCGGCGGCAAGCAACCGCGTCGAGTTGCTGCACCGCGAAAGCATCGGCGGCTTCGCGCTGCCGGACGACCTCGAACCCGGCGCGTGGCGGTGGCTCGATGACGCCGACCTTGCAGCGTTGCGCAATCCCGTCAAAACCCTGTAAGGGAAAATCCGCACGACCGTTCGGTGTCCGGCCGAGTCTCGGCCGAACGATCCCCCGCTATACTCGAATCACAAGCTGCACGAGCAGCGATGCAGGGGAGACATCATGAACATCAACCATTCTTTCGAACTGCCGTACGTGATGATCGCGTTCGCGGTCGTCGGTGTCATCGTGATCGGCGGGCTGCTGGCCGCGATGCACCGGAAGCACAAATATCATCCGAACCTGATCGGCGCGCTGATCGGCGCGCTGCTGTGCTTCCTGCTGATCGAGGCGTTACCGGCGCTGACCTGACGCGCTGCCCGGCGCGAGCGTTTGAAGGAAATCGTCTACGGTCGGATAACGCAACGTCACGCACAATTCGGCCTTGAGCCGTGCGTTGGACAGGCGCCGCGACTCGCGCATGAACGACAGCAGCGCCGGTTCGAGCTGACGCTCGGCGTCCGCGCGGCTGACGCGCGGCGGCCGCGGCAGGCCGAGCGCCTGCGCGACCCGGTCGAAATACTCCCCCATCCGCAGTTCGCTGTCGTCCGACGCGTGCACGGCGCGCGCCGGCCTGCCGCGGTCGGCTGCGCGGCGCAGGATCGCCGCGAGATCGTCGGCGTGGATGTGGTTCGTATAGACGTCGTCGGCCGGCTCGAGCGCCGGCGTGCCGCGCTCGAGCCGCGCGACCGGCAGACGGTTCGCCGCGTAGATGCCGGGAATGCGCACGATGCGCGCGGACAGCACGCCGCGCACCGTCGCCGCGCGCAGTTGCCGCTCGGCCGACACGCGCCGGAACGCGCGCGGATTCGCGGGACGCAGCGGGTGCGTTTCGTCGATGCGCGCGCCGCCGCAATCGCCGTATACGCCCGTCGTGCTCGCGTAGACGAGCCTCGGCGCACGAAGACCGTCGGGTACAATACGCGCTGCCCGAACGGGCGCGCCGGCCTGCCGGGCAGCGGCGCGCAGCGTTCGGAGCCGGCCGACCGCAGGGGCCGGCGGTGCCGACGGTCGCCGCATGGGCACGGTCGTTGCGGCGATCAGCGCACGCGTGCGCCGGTCGTCGCGGCCGTCGGACTGCGGCGGCGCCAGATGCAGGATCGTGCCGGCCAGACCCGCGAGGCGGCCGAGCGTCGCCGGGCGATCGAGGTCGCCGACGATCGGCGTCGCGCCTGCGGCACGCAATTCGTCGCGGCGGGCCGGGTGGCTCGTCAGCGCGAAGATCCGCAGGTTGCGGCGCGTGTCGCGCCATTGCGCGACGCAGCGCATGCCGACGTCGCCGCAGCCGACGATCAGTGCGCGCGGCCGGCGCAGGATTCGTGTCGCGATCATGTTGGTTGCGAAATCAGTAGCCACCGTTGCGCGACGCGCAACGGGTTTGCATTGTAGCTGCCGTGCTCGACATGCACGGTCCCCACATTTTGTTCTAGTTTGGTTCTATGGCATTCAACGTCACTCTCAAGCAAAGCGGCCGGCAATTCCAGGTCGAGTCGGACGAAACCGTGCTGGCGGCCGCGCTGCGCCAGAACGTCCATCTGCCGTACGGCTGCAAGAACGGCGCGTGCGGCTCCTGCAAGGGCCAGATCGTGTCGGGCCAGATCGAACAGGGCCCGCATGCCGCGTCGGCCCTGTCCAATGACGAGCGCACGCGCGGCCTCGCGCTGCTGTGCTGCTCGAAGGCGCAGTGCGATCTCGAGATCGACGTGCGCGAAATCGCCGGCGTCGACGGCGTGCAGGTCAAGAAGCTGCCGTGCCGGATCGCCGCGCTCGAGCGCAAGGCCGACGATGTCATGGTCGTGAAGCTGCAGTTGCCCGCCAACGAGCGCCTGCAGTACCTCGCGGGCCAGTACGTCGAGTTCATCCTGAAGGACGGCTCGCGCCGCAGCTACTCGATGGCGAACGCGCCGCACGAGGAAGGCCCGATCGAGCTGCACATCCGCCACATGCCGGGCGGCAAGTTCACCGACCACGTGTTCGGCGCGATGAAGGAGCGCGACATCCTGCGCTTCGAGGGCCCGCTCGGCACGTTCTTCCTGCGCGAGGATTCCGACAAGCCGATCGTACTGCTTGCATCGGGCACGGGCTTCGCGCCGATCAAGGCGATCATCGAACACGTAAAGCACCGCGGCATCACGCGCCCGATGACGCTCTACTGGGGCGCACGCCGCAAGAAGGACATCTACCTCGGCGAGCTCGCCGAGCAGTGGGCCGGCGAAATCCCGAACTTCAAGTACGTGCCGGTGCTCTCCGAGCCCGACGACGGCGACCAGTGGACGGGCCGCACGGGCTTCGTCCATCGCGCGGTGATCGAGGACCTGCCCGATCTGTCGGGTCACCAGGTGTACGCGTGCGGCGCGCCGGTGATGGTGGAATCCGCGCAGCGCGACTTCACGCAGCACCACGCGCTGCCGGCCGACGAGTTCTACGCGGACTCGTTCACGAGCGCTGCCGATCTCGCGCATCCGGTCTGAGTACGGCACACCCGCGTTCCGCGCCGCGCTGTCACATCCGTGGCGTCGCGGCGGTTTACAGTGGGGCGCCGGATGCCTTATGCTTGCGCACATGAACCGCTTCCTGTCCGCTCTTCGACGTCGCCGCTCGCCGCTCCGCCCGGATGCCGCAGGCTCGTCACGGACTCGCGCGTAACCCCACACTGCTTCACCGGTTACGCACAAGCTGTTCGAACCCACCAGCCACGGCCTTCCGTGGCTTTTTTATTGCCCGTTTCCCTTTCAACGTCCGCTGGAGTCTGCTGCCATGCCCTTGAACGATTACCCGATCGACTCGCTGATGTACATCACGAACCGCCCCGACATCGTGTTTACGCACGGCAAGGGTTCGTGGCTCTACGATCACACGGGCAAGCGCTATCTGGACTTCATCCAGGGCTGGGCCGTCAACAGCCTCGGCCACTGCAACGACGGTGTCGTCGAAGCGCTGAAGACGCAGGCCGAAAAGCTGCTGAACCCGTCGCCGGCGTTCTACAACGAGCCGATGGCGAAGCTCGCGGGCCTGCTCACGCAGCACAGCGCGTTCGACAAGGTGTTCTTCACGAACAGCGGCGCCGAGGCGAACGAAGGCGCGATCAAGCTCGCGCGCAAGTGGGGCCGCAAGTTCCGCAACGGCGCGTACGAGATCATCACGTTCGACCACAGCTTCCACGGCCGCACGCTCGCGACGATGTCGGCCAGCGGCAAGCCGGGCTGGGACACGATCTACGCGCCGCAGGTGCCGGGCTTCCCGAAGGCCGAGCTGAACAACATCAACTCGGTCGAGAAGCTGATCACCGACAAGACTGTCGCCGTGATGCTCGAACCGATCCAGGGCGAAGGCGGCGTGATCCCGGCAACGCGCGAGTTCATGCGCGAACTGCGCGCGCTGACGAAGCAGCACAACCTGCTGCTGATCGTCGACGAAGTGCAGAGCGGCTGCGGCCGTGCGGGTACGCTGTTCGCGTACGAACTCGCCGACATCGAGCCGGACGTCATGACGCTCGGCAAGGGTATCGGCAGCGGCGTGCCGCTCGCGGCGCTGCTGTCGAAGGCCGACGTCGCGGTGTTCGAGGCCGGCGACCAGGGCGGCACGTACAACGGCAACCCGCTGATGACGGCGGCCGGCTATTCGGTGATCTCGCAGCTCGTCGCGCCCGGCTTCCTCGAAGGCGTGCGCGCACGCGGCGAATACCTGAAGCGCAAGCTGCTCGAGCTGTCGGAGGAGCGCGGCTTCGAAGGCGAACGCGGCGAAGGCCTGCTGCGCGCGCTGCTGCTCGGCAAGGATATCGGCCCGCAGATCGTCGAGAAGGCGCGCGACATGCAGCCCGACGGCCTGCTGCTGAACGCCGCGCGGCCGAACCTGCTGCGCTTCATGCCCGCGCTGAACGTGACGACCGACGAGATCGACCAGATGATGGCGATGCTGCGGTCGATCCTCGACACGCTCTAAGGAGACCGCCGCGATGGATGCCGCCGCCGATGCTGTCGCGATCCGCCCGTTCGAACGCGCCGACACCGATGCCGTGCTCGCGGTATGGCGCGACGCGTTCCCGCAGTACGACGAAGCCGGCGCGCCGCCGCACCGCGATCCGCTGCGATCGATCGAGCTGAAGCTCGCGACGCAGCCCGAGCTGTTCTTCGTCGCGACCAGCGGCGCGCGCGTCGTCGGCACGCTGATGGCGGGTTTCGACGGACATCGCGGCTGGCTCTACTCGTTCGGCGTCGCGAACGACGCGCGGCGGCTCGGCGTCGGCCGCGCGCTGATCGCGCACGCGGAAAGCGCGCTCGCCGCGCGCGGCTGCCTGAAGATCAACCTGCAGGTGCTGCCCGGCAACGACGACGCGTGCCGCTTTTATGCGGCGCTCGGCTATCGCGTCGAGGAGCGCATCTCGTTCGGCAAGACGCTGCCGGCCGCGTGATGCAGCCGGCCGCGACAGCGGCCGGCCTCAGCGCGTGATCGGCCCCGCGCCCGGCAGCGGATTGCCGAGCGCGTCGGTGGGCACGGCCTGCTGTTCGAACGCCGCGAAATACGCGGCCCACTGCGTATCGCTCACGCGCACGATCAGCGCGCCGTCCTGCCAGACGTCGTTGTGGTCGTTATGGTCGTCGCCTGCGCGATGCAGGTAGTTCGGGCCCGTCGAGCCCTGGTTCATGTGCGTGTCGTGAATGCCGTTGCCTTCCGCATACGTGCGGCCGAACACGACGACGTCGAGGCCCTGCGACTGCGCGGCGCTCACGAGCCGCAGCAGCGACGGGATCGGCTCCGGGTTCTCGGTGCCGTCCATCACCGCGCTCGCGCGCCACGCGCCCGTCTCGTTCAGGATGTCGCTGCGCAGGTAGTCGAGCGCGGGCAGCGCGGCCTGCCCCGTGAGGTCGGTGTAGCCCTCCGCCGCGGCCGCGAGCGTCTGCGTGACGGGATGGTGGAAATCGTAGACCAGCTTGTAGTTCAGCAAGTCGTCCGCATCGCTGGTGCCGACGTTGATCGCGACATCCCAGTCGCCGGCCGGCAGCGCCAGCGTCAGGTGGATGTGATACTGGATCTCGCTGCCGTGCGGCGAGCCCTTCAGCTTCGCCACCGATGTCACCTTCGCCTTCACGAAACCGTAGTCCAGACTCATGCGTGTTCTCCGTGTGCCGACGGGCTGTCGATGCTACGCGGCCCGTGTGTCGGTTTGCGGGCGACCGGCTGCGGGCGACCGGTCCTGTCGTTTCCCGCGCCATGTACGCAGCGCAACAGTCGAATGGAGTCGCCTTCGCACGCACAGTTCGACACGAATCGCACAACACGAAAAAAAGGCTGTCACGGCATCCCGTGACAGCCTTTCGAAAGCCCTTGCACGACGCGCGCGGCGCCTGCCGCCGCGCGTCACCGGGCCCGCTCATTCATTCACTTACTCACCCAGATACGCGGCCCGCACCTTCGGATCGTCGAGCATCTGCTTCGCATCGCCTTCCATCGTGACCATGCCCGAGTCCATCACGTAGCCGCGGTCGGCCGCCTGCAGCGCGAGGCGCGCGTTCTGCTCGACGAGCAGCACCGTGATGCCCTCCTTCGAGATCTCGCGCACCACTTCGAAGATCTTCTCGACCATGATCGGCGACAGCCCCATCGACGGCTCGTCGAGCAGCAGCAGCTTCGGCTTCGACAGGATCGCGCGCGACATCGCCAGCATCTGCTGCTCGCCGCCCGACAGCGTGCCCGCGAGCTGCGATGCACGCTCCTTCAGGCGCGGGAAGAAGCCGAACATCCGGTCGACGTCCTTCTTGATCTGCTCGGTGTCGTTGCGCAGGTACGCGCCCATCTGCATGTTCTCGACGATCGACATCCGCGCGAAGATCCCGCGGCCTTCCGGCACCATCGCGAGGCCGCGCTTGAGCAGCTCGTGCGCCGGGATGCCCTTGATCGACTTGCCGTCGTACTCGATGTCGCCCGCCGAATACGGCTTCAGACCCGTGATCGCCTTCATCGTCGTGGTCTTGCCTGCACCGTTCGCGCCGATCAGCGTCACGAGCTCGCCCTGACGGACTTCCATGTCAACGCCCTTGACGGCCTGGATGCCGCCGTAGTTGACCTGCAAGCCCTTGATTTTCAACATTGCCGCTGCCATCAGTGCACCCCTGCGCCGAGATATGCCTCAATCACCTTCGGATTCTTCTGCACGTCCTGCGGCAGACCCTCGGCGATCACCTTGCCGTAATCGAGCACCGTCATCCGGTTGCACAGCCCCATCACGAGCTTCACGTCGTGCTCGATCAGCAGAATCGTGCGACCGTCGGAGCGGATCTTGTCGAGCAGGCGCGTGAGTTCGACCTTCTCGGTCGCGTTCATCCCGGCCGCCGGCTCGTCGAGCGCGAGCAGCTTCGGGTCGGTCGCCAGCGCCCGCGCGATTTCGAGACGGCGCTGGTGGCCGTACGACAGGTTGCGCGACGTGTAGTCCGCGTACTGCAGCACGCCCACGTATTCGAGCAGCTCAATCGCGCGTTCCTTGATCTCGCGCTCTTCCTGGCGTTCGGCCGGCGTCTGGAACACCGCGCCGAGCAGGCCGTGCTTGGTCCGCACGTGGCGGCCCACCATCACGTTCTCGAGGGCCGTCATCCCGCCGAACAGGCGGATGTTCTGAAACGTGCGCGCGATACCGGCCTTCGCGACCTGGTGCACGGCCGTCGGCGTGTAGTTCTGGCCGTCCAGCTTGAAGTCGCCGGAGTCCGGCGTGTAGAGGCCCGTGATCACGTTGAAGAACGTCGTCTTGCCGGCGCCGTTCGGGCCGATCAGACCGTAGATCTCGCCTTCCTTGATCTGCAGGCCGACGTCGGACAGTGCCTGCAGGCCGCCGAAGCGTTTGTTCACGCCCTGCACGGACAGTCGGATTTGCTTGTCGCTCATGTGTGTATCCCCTTGTCCGTTCGTTACGCGCGCACCGGCTTCTTGCTGGCGCGCTTCGCCAGTTTCGCGATCTTGTCTTCATGCTTCGGCGCGGGCCACAGGCCTTCCGAGCGGTACAGCATGATGATCACCATCGCGAGGCCGTACAGCGCCTGACGGATCACTTCCGTATCGACGATGTCATGACCGAACAGCGCATGCTGCAGCGGGCTCATCGTCGAGCGCAGGAATTCCGGGAAGATCGCGAGCAGCACCGCACCCAGGATCACGCCCGGGATATGGCCCATGCCGCCGAGCACCACGCACGCCAGCACCACGATCGATTCCCAGAACGTGAACGATTCAGGCGACACGAAGCCCTGGAACGAACCGAACATCGCGCCCGACAGGCCGCCGAACGATGCGCCCATCGCAAACGCGAGCAGCTTCACGTTGCGGGTGTTGATGCCCATCGCCTTCGCCGCGATCTCGTCCTCGCGGATTGCCGCCCATGCGCGGCCGATGCGCGAATGCTGCAGGCGCGTACACGTCCAGATCACCAGCAGCGAGCACAGCACGAACAGGTAGTAGTACATGTAGACCGACGGCAGCTGAAGGCCGAACAGCGAGTGCGTCTGCGACAGGTTGAAACCGCCGACATGCACCGGATCGATGCCCGTGATCCCCTTCGGGCCGTTGGTGATGTTCACCGGACGGTCGAGGTTGTTCATGAAGATCCGGACGATTTCGCCGAAGCCGAGGGTCACGATCGCCAGGTAGTCGCCGCGCAGGCGCAGCGTCGGCGCACCGAGCAGAATCCCGAAGGTGGCCGCCAGCGCCATCGCGATCGGCACGATGATCAGGAACGGGATGTGCAACCCGCCGGGCGCGAGGGCCGCGATCCACTCGAACTGCGAGGTCAGGTGCGGCGAAGACAGCAGCGCCGCCGTGTACGCGCCCACCGCGTAGAACGCGATATAGCCAAGGTCGAGCAGGCCGGCGAAGCCGACCACCACGTTCAGGCCGAGCGCGAGCATCACGTACAGCATCGCGAAGTCGAGCACGCGGACCCAGTAGTTGCCGCCGGCCGAGCCGATGATGATCGGCGCGGCGATCACGAACACAGCGGTCAGGATGCCGATGATGACGGTCTTGGCGGTATTGCGCTCTTCGACGAGCGACGTCGAGGATTCGATCGGTTGAATGGATGTCATGTTGTTTGCTCCCTTCCGTTACGCGCGATCCGCGACCCGTTCGCCCAGCAGGCCCGACGGACGGAACACCAGCACGATGATCAGCACGATGAAGGCGAACACGTCCTGGTAGTTGCTGCCGAATACGCCGCCCGTGAGGTTGCCGATGTAGCCGGCACCGAGCTGCTCGATCAGGCCGAGCAGCACGCCGCCGACCATCGCACCGCCGAGGTTGCCGATACCGCCGAGCACCGCCGCCGTGAACGCCTTCATGCCGGGGATGAAGCCCATGTAGAAGTGCACGTTGCCGTATTCGGACGCGATCATCACGCCGGCCAGCGCGGCGAGCGCGGAGCCGATCATGAACGTCGCGGAAATCACGAAGTTCGGGTTGACGCCCATCAGGCTTGCCGTGTTCGGGCTTTCGGCGATCGCGCGCATCGCGCGGCCGAGCTTGGTCTTGTGCACGAGCAGCAGCAGGCCGCCCATCACGATGAACGCCACCGCGATGATCACGATTTCAGTCACCGAGATCACGGCGCCGGGCGTCGTGTCGGTCGCCTTGATCACGTTGATCGGATCGGTCGGCAGCAATTGCGGGAACGGCAGCGGGTTGCGCGACCAGATGATCATCGCGGCCGTCTGCAGCAGGATCGACACGCCGATCGCGGTGATCAGCGGCGCGAGGCGCGGCGCGCGGCGCAGCGGCCTGTACGCGACCCGCTCGATCGTGAAGCCGACGAATGCACAGACGACCGCGGCAATGCCCAGTGCGATCGTCAGCGTCGCGATGTTGCCGAGTCCGGGGAAATGGTTCTGCAGCACGGTGATGGCCGACAACGCGACCATCGCGCCGATCATCAGCACGTCGCCGTGCGCGAAGTTGATGATGCCGAGAATGCCGTACACCATCGTGTATCCCAACGCGATGATGGCGTACACACTGCCGAGCACCAGCCCGTTGAGAACCTGCTGGACGAAAATATCCATTTAAAGCTCCTTGGCCCGTGCTGCCGGAGGACGTTGCGCCCCGCGGGTAAGCGAGGAATCGCGCCTTCTCGGCGACACTGCGGGTACTAGTCGATACCGGTAAGGGTGTGGATCGTCCCGGCGCGCGCCGCCCGGCCTGTACGGCCGGACCTGCCGCCGGAGCGGATACAAAAACGGCACCGCACTGTTCCGGTGCCGTCATGAGTCCCGTCGCTAAATCGTCACGACGTCGAGGACGGTGTTCGAGGCCTCCTTGAAGTCGTAGGGCAGCATGCCGAGACGGCCATCGTCCGGTTGCCCGGCATCCGTGCCTTTTTCCGTCCGGTGCGAGGCAAGCCCCGCATCCGGGCGGATCGGATTCCGTGCCGCGTCGCCTGGCAAGGCATCGCGAAAGCCGCGCCCGACATGCGTCGGGACTGCGTCGGAATCCATCGTACGAACCAGACCGCACACCACGACACCACCGCTCGCGGCGACACGCTGTTTCGTCGAATCGAAATGAAAAGGGGGCGGTGACATCCGCACGCTGCGCGCATCGCCGCATGCATGCGGCGCCGTAGCCGGCATCCGTCGATCGGCACGCACTGTCGCTGCCACACCGCGACCGGCGGCTTGTTGCAATGCAACCTCCATGCCCGCTGCCCGGCCGTTCGCCAGGCCAAGCGCGTTGATTTCCTCGATCGCCAAACGTGCCCCGTTTTCCTTGTCCTTGCCCAATTGCGCGATGCGGCACGCCGATGGTGCCGCACGACCGGTTCCGGCGACGCGCACGCCGCTGGCCGGCGATGCCGCGAACACCGCAGCCTCCCTGCCCGCCCCGTCGTCGCTCTTTTTGCTGCAACCGGCACGCATTGCAACCGGTGCGGCGACGGACACGGCGTAAGCCAACTTCACATGCATTGAATGGTCTCCCGCGCCTTGCCAAAATCCGATTTCAAAGCCATTCAGGCTTGAAAACGGGCGCATTGTAACTCCATTTATAGGACGCCAATAATCCTGATTCGATGGGGTTTTCCTGCATTGCAACCAATTTTGAGAGACGGTCACGAACATGCGGAGCAACCGGGTTGCACCATGACCGCGAATAATGGTTGCGATCTCGATTTCGACTTACAAAAAAAAGCGCGCCGGGAGGCGCGCTTCGGTGTTCCGCGGGTGCGATGCGGCAATCAGGCAGCGGGCGGCAGGTTCAACCCGCGCGGCAGCGGAAACGACACGTTTTCCTCGATGCCGTCGAGCGCGCGAACGTTGCGCACGCCGAGCTCGCGCAGTCGCGCGATCACGGCCTGGGCGAGCACTTCGGGTGCCGACGCGCCGGCCGTCACGCCGATGCGGCGTTTGCCTGCGACCCATGCCGGATCGATCTGATCGGGCGCGTCGACCATGTACGCATCCACACCGCGCTTCTCGGCCACTTCGCGAAGCCGGCTCGAATTCGAGCTGTTCGGGCTGCCGACGACGATCACGACATCGCACTGCGGCGCCATGAACTTCACCGCATCCTGGCGGTTCTGCGTCGCGTAGCAGATGTCCTGCTTCTTCGGCTCGCGGATCTTCGGGTACTTCGCCTTCAGCGCGGCGATGATCTCGGCCGCGTCGTCGACGGACAGCGTCGTCTGCGTGACGAGCGCGATGCGCTCGGGATCGGCGAGCTCGAGCTTCTGCACGTCCTCGACGCTCTCGACGAGATGCATCCCGCGCTCGACCTGCCCCATCGTGCCTTCGACTTCCGGGTGGCCCTTGTGCCCGATCATCACGATATCGACGCCGTCCTGGCGCATTTTCGCCACCTCGACGTGCACCTTCGTGACCAGCGGGCAGGTTGCGTCGTAAATGCGCAGCCCGCGCACGTCGGCCTCGTCGCGCACGGCCTTCGACACGCCGTGCGCGCTGAAGATCACGGTATTGCCGGCCGGCACTTCCTCGAGTTCCTCGACGAAGATCGCGCCTTTCTTCTTCAGATCCTCGACCACGTACTTGTTGTGGACGATTTCGTGACGGACATAGATCGGCGCACCGTGCATCGCGATCGCGCGCTCGACGATCTCGATCGCGCGGTCGACGCCCGCGCAGAAGCCGCGCGGCTGGGCCAGCAGGATTTCGGCGTCGGCGGCGACGGTCTGCCCGGACAGCGTATCGGTGATGCTCATGATTACAGGATTCCGATGATTTTCACTTCGAACGTGAGCGCCTGGCCCGCGAGCGGATGGTTGAAGTCGAACAGCGCCGAGGTTTCGCCGACTTCCTTCAGCACCCCCGCATACCGGCCGCCGTCTGGCGCATTGAACTCGATCAGCTCGCCCGGCGTGAAATCGTCGCCGACCATCCCGTTCTCGCGCAGCGTCGACAGCGTCACGCGCTGGAGCATGTCGGGATTCCGGGGACCGAACCCCTGCTCGGGCGTTAGCTGAAAAGTCGAGTGGTCTCCAACCCTGAGCCCGAGCAGAATCTGTTCCAGCGACGGCGCCAGCTGTCCCGCGCCGAGCAGCAGCGTGGCCGGCTTGTCGGTGAAGGTGTTGACGATGTCGGCGCCGTCGG
The DNA here is from genome assembly GCF_049805555.1 of Burkholderia sp. DN3021. Lineage (NCBI taxonomy): Bacteria > Pseudomonadati > Pseudomonadota > Betaproteobacteria > Burkholderiales > Burkholderiaceae > Burkholderia > Burkholderia sp. DN3021. The sequence continues at coordinate 59,507 of NZ_JBNCAB010000024.1, forward strand.
CCAGTGCGAGCCGGTAATGCAACGTGACGTGGGAACCGGGCTTCACTTCGGATAGATCGATGAGGCTCATGAATTACTCGTTCAGTCGGCGCCCGATACGGCCGAAAAGGCCCGGCGCAAAACCAATATTGTAAGTCACCTGAGCGCGCAAGGCGGAAAGTGCGACGACGTCGCGCAGACCGCCCGCCGCCAATGGAGTTTCGAGCATGCTGTCACCCTGTCTCGCCCTGCCGCCGGTCGAATGCCGCGACACCGCCGATGTGCCGACCGATCCGCCCCGCCGCGTCCTCCCGATCCGCCGGCGCAAGCGCCGCCCGGGCGACTGGCGGCCCGAGCGGCCGCGCGAGCGATTGCTGGAGCGCGGACCGGCCGCGCTGACCGACGACGAACTGATCGCGCTGCTGCTCGGCACCGGCAAGCCAGGACACGACGTATTCGTCAGCGCCCGCGCATTGGTCAAGCAGTTCGGAACATTGCGCGGGCTGCTCGAGGCGACGACCGACGATTTCGAGGCACACCCCGGCATCGGCCCTGCGCGCTCCACACGGCTGGCCGCGGTCACCGAGATCGCGCGGCGCATGCTGAAGGAGAAAGCATCCGAACGTACGCCGATCGATTCGCCCGGCGCGGTCGAGGATTATCTGCGGCTGAAGATCGGCTCGCACCCGCACGAAGTGTTCGTCGCGGTGTACCTCGACGCCCGCCACGGCCTGATCGAGACGGAGGAAATCACGCGCGGCTCGCTGACGCGCATGGCCGTCTACCCGCGCGAGATCGTGCGCCGCGCGATGACGCATAACGCCGCGGCGCTGATCGTCGCGCACAACCATCCGTCGGGCGCAGTGCAGCCGAGCGCGGAGGACCGCCGCCTGACCCGCGTGCTGCGCGACGCGCTCGAACTCGTCGACGTGCGGCTGCTCGATCACGTCGTCGTCGGCACCAGCGACACTTTCTCGTTCGCACGTGCCGGTTGGCTGTAGACTGTGGCGCGGCGGCCCGCCTCGGGGCGCCACAACGGCGAAGCGAAATTAGGTTTGATTTTCCTGAACTTTTTCTGCTAGAATCGCCGTCTGTCTTTTTTCCAACCAGTTCTAGCCATCGAAGGGCCTTGTCTGCAAGGGCTACGGCGTTCTGAGAGTGCAGCCATGGATCACGTGGCGGCGCGATGAGAACCTTCATCGGCGATCGAACCCCGAATTTAGCGTATTAGGAGTGCTCTCATGGCACGCGTATGCCAAGTAACTGGGAAAGCGCCGATGAGCGGCAACAACGTTTCCCACGCCAACAACAAGACCAAGCGCCGCTTCCTGCCGAACCTGCAAAATCGCCGGTTCTGGGTAGAGAGCGAAAACCGCTGGGTGCGCCTGCGCGTTTCGAACGCCGGCCTGCGCCTGATCGACAAGAACGGCATCGATTCCGTGCTCGCTGACCTGCGCGCACGCGGCGAAGCCTAAGCCCAAGGAGCACAATCATGGCAAAAGGCGCACGCGACAAGATCAAGCTCGAGTCGACCGCTGGTACGGGTCACTTCTACACGACCACGAAGAACAAGCGCAACATGCCGGAAAAGATGGCGATCAAGAAGTTCGATCCCGTCGTCCGCAAGCATGTGGAATACAAAGAAACCAAGATCAAGTAATCTCCGGTTTCTGCCAGCCTGACGGCGACCGAAAAGCCCCGCGCATGCGGGGCTTTTTGTTTTGCGCGCACGCTCGGGCCCGACGCGGTATGCTCTCCCCTTTCCGCGGCCATGGCCGCCGGAACGCACAAGATCAAAAGCGTAACGATGGAGATGCAGCATGAAATTCGACGTGGCGATCGTCGGCAGCGGCCTGGCAGGGCTGTCGGTCGCACTCAATCTGGCCAGCACGCGACGTGTCGCGCTGATCGCGAAACGTTCGATGATGGAGGGCGCAAGCGATAACGCGCAGGGCGGCATCGCGGCGGTCCTCGATTCGGCGGACAGCATCGAGAACCACGTCGACGACACGCTGGTCGCCGGTGGCGGCCTGTGCGACGAAGGTGCGACGCGCTATATCGTCGAGCACGGCCGCGAAGCGATCGAATGGCTGATCTCGCAAGGCGTGCCGTTCACGAAGGACGACGCAGCCGAACTCGGCTTCCACCTGACGCGCGAAGGCGGCCACAGCCACCGCCGGATCATTCACGCGGCCGACGCGACCGGCCATGCGGTGCTTGCGACGCTGTCGGAGCGCGCGCGCCAGCATCCGAACATCACGTTCTTCGAAAATCACCATGCGATCGACCTGATCACGTCGGACCGGCTCGGCCTGCCCGGCCGCCGCTGTCACGGCCTCTATGCGCTCGACGTCGACAATGACCGCACGATCACGATCGAGGCGCCGCACACGGTGCTCGCAACGGGCGGCGCCGGCAAGGTCTATCTGTACACGACGAACCCCGACACGGCGACCGGCGACGGCATCGCGATGGCATGGCGCGCCGGCTGCCGCGTGTCGAACATGGAATTCATCCAGTTCCACCCGACCTGCCTGTTCCATCCGTATGCGAAATCGTTCCTGATTTCGGAGGCCGTGCGCGGCGAAGGCGGCCTGTTGAAGCTGCCCGACGGCACGCGCTTCATGCCCGCGCACGATCCGCGCGCCGAGCTCGCGCCACGCGACATCGTCGCACGCGCGATCGACTTCGAGATCAAGAAGCGCGGGATCGACTGCGTGTATCTCGACATCAGCCACCAGCCGGAAGCGTTCCTGCGCGAACACTTCCCGACGATCCACGCGCGCTGCCTCGAATTCGGCATCGACATCGCGAAACAGCCGATTCCCGTCGTGCCGGCCGCGCACTACACGTGCGGCGGCGTCGTGACCGATCTCGCCGGGCGCACCGATCTCGCGGGCCTGTATGCAGTCGGCGAAACGTCGTACACGGGGCTGCACGGCGCGAACCGGCTCGCGAGCAACTCGCTGCTCGAATGTCTCGTGATCGGCCGCGCGGCGGCCGAAGCGATCGAGGCGGCAGGCTTCGATTCGGACACGCCGGCCACGCTGCCGGCATGGGACGAAAGCCGCGTGTCGGATGCGGACGAGGAAGTCGTCGTCGCGCACAACTGGGACGAGCTGCGTCGCCTGATGTGGAACTACGTCGGCATCGTGCGCACCGACAAGCGCCTCGAACGCGCGAAGCACCGGCTGTCGCTGCTGCGCGACGAGATCCACGAGTACTACGCGAACTTCCGCGTGACGCGCGACCTGCTCGAACTGCGCAACCTCGTCGACGTGGCGACGCTGATCGTGAAGAGCGCGCAGTCGCGCCGCGAAAGCCGCGGGCTGCACTACAGCCGCGACTGGCCGCACACGCTGCCGAAGGCGCTGCCGAGCGTGCTCACGCCGCGCGCGCGTCGCTGAACCGCTGCGCCTTCCCGGCTGCGGTCGCACAGGAAAAAAGCCGTTGGCGTTTGCACGCCAACGGCTTCTTTGTCTGATCACATGACGCTCGGTCAGTCGACGATCCGCATCGAATAATCCGTCGCGCGCACGTCCTTCGTCAGCGCGCCGATCGAGATACGATCGACGCCCGTCTCCGCGAACGCGCGGACCGTGTCGAAATTGACGCCGCCCGACACTTCGAGCACGGCCTTGCCGGCCGCCACGCGCACCGCTTCACGCATCATGTCGAGCGTGAAGTTGTCGAGCAACACCGACTGCGCGCGATGCGCAAGCGCCGTATCGAGCTGCGCGAGCGTCTCGACTTCGACCTGCACGGGCACGCCCGAATCGAGCGCGAACGCCGCGTCGAGCGCCTCGCCGACACCACCCGCCGCTGCGATGTGGTTCTCCTTGATCAGGATGCCGTCGTACAGCGCGAGACGCTGGTTCTCGCCGCCGCCGACGCGCACCGCGTACTTCTGCGCGAGGCGCAGGCCCGGCAGCGTCTTGCGCGTATCGAGGATCTTCGCGCGCGTGCCTTCGACGCGGTCGACGTAACGGCGCGTCGCGGTCGCGACACCCGACAGCAGTTGCAGGAAGTTCAGCCCGTTCCGCTCGGCCGTCAACAGCGCGCGCGCCGGCCCTTCGAGTTCGCAGACGGTCGAATCGGGCATCATCCGGTCGCCTTCGCGATAGCGCCAATGCACGGCGATCGCCGGGTCGATCCGGTCGATCACCGCCTCGAACCACGGCACGCCGCACAGCACGGCTTCCTCGCGCACGATGATGCGCGCGCGGCGACGCCCGCCGGCCGGCACGAGACGCCCGGTCTGGTCGCCGGTGCCGACGTCTTCCGCGATCGCATCGGCAACGTTGCGCGCGATCGCATCGTCGAATGCCGCGCCGTATTGCTCGCGAACGACGTCGTAAAGCGGGGATACAGCACCGGTCATGCTGCCCCCACGTTCGCAAACAGTTGCTGGTCGCGCTGCAGGTCGCCGCTCGCCTGCACGCGCTTCTTGTGCGCGGCCGCGAAATCGAGCATCCGGTCGATCGGCAGGCGTGCACGTTCGCCGATCGCCGGATCGACGAAGATCTCGTTGTGACCGCGTTCGAGCACGTCGGCAAGGTTCGCAAGACCGTTCATCGCCATCCACGGGCAGTGCGCGCAGCTCTTGCAGGTCGCACTGTTGCCGGCCGTCGGCGCTGCGATGAAGGTCTTGCCGGGCGCCGCGAGCTGCATCTTGTGCAGGATGCCGAGATCGGTCGCGACGATGAAGCGCGTCGCGTCCAGCTTCACGGCCGCATCGATCAGCTGCGTCGTCGAGCCGACCACATCGGCCTGCGCAACGACGCTTTCCGGCGATTCCGGATGGACGAGCACCTTCGCGTCCGGATATTCGGCGCGCAGCAGGTCGAGCTCGATGCCCTTGAACTCGTCGTGGACAAGGCACGAGCCCTGCCACAGCAGCATGTCGGCGCCGGTTTTCTTCTGGATATAACTGCCGAGATGGCGATCGGGCGCCCAGATGATCTTCTCGCCGCGCGCGTGCAGGTCGGCCACGATCTCGAGGCCGATCGACGACGTGACCATCCAGTCCGCGCGGGCCTTCACGGCCGCGCTGGTGTTCGCATAGACGACGACGGTACGATCGGGATGCGCATCGCAGAACGCCGAGAATTCATCGACCGGGCAGCCGAGGTCGAGCGAACAGGTCGCATCGAGATCGGGCATCAGGATCCGCTTGTTCGGGCTCAGGATCTTCGCGGTTTCGCCCATGAAGCGCACGCCGGCGACGACCAGCGTCTGCGCGTCGTGATCGCGACCGAAGCGGGCCATTTCGAGCGAATCGGCAACGCAGCCGCCGGTTTCGTCGGCGAGTTCCTGCAGCTCGGCATCCACGTAGTAGTGCGCGACCAGCACGGCCCTTTCACGCACGAGCAGCGCCTTGATGCGCGCCTTCAGCGCAGCGCGTTCCTCGGGGGACGGCGCATCGGGCACCTTGGCCCATGCCTGCCCCACGCCGCACACGGTCCCTGCTGCGACGGGCCGGTCGTACTCGACGGGTTTGATCGTCGATTGCATCTCCATATCTCCTGTCGATCAGAGTTAGCGCTTTAGCGCTTACTCTGATCCCATGCTTCGCGGTCGGTCCGAGTTGGCGCTTTAGCGCTTACTCGGACCCCATGCTTCGCAGTCAACCAGAATCAGCGCTTCAACACTACTCCGATCCCATCCTCTACGCTCGCCCCGGGGCACCATTGCGCCGCTGCCCCAAGCCTCATACAAATTCGAGCCCTGCCGATCTCTTTCGTCAAAAACCGGCGGCCCAAATGAAAAAACCCCGCCAACGCGGGGTTTTTGACGTCCTGAGATTCTAATCGATTTCGAATCAGGCGTAGCGACGCAGGCGTGTCGCGAATTCCTGCAGCGCCTTGATGCCGCTTTGTTCCGCGCGATGGCACCAATCCTGCAATTGCGCGAGAAGCTGTTCGCGCGACGCGGTCGAACGATCCCAGATCGCGGCGAGATCCTGGCGCAACTGAAAGTACGTATGCAGCTTCTGGCTGTTCGCGAAGATTTCCGGCAGCAACTTCTTCTGCGGCTCGTCGAGACCGTCGGCGTCCTTGTGGAACCACTTGCGCGCGCCGCGCATCAACTGGTACTTCTCGCTCGAACCGAGCTCCTTCAGGTGCGCGAGCTCCTGGCGGTACGCACGCTTCACGGCCTTGCCGTAGCGCGCCATCACTTCGTAGCGGTTCGACAGCACGGCCTGCAGCGTTTCCTGGTCCAGCACCGTCTTCGGCTTGTTCAGGCGCGGCGTCGGCGCGACCTTCTTCACCTTCGCGAGACCGAACGCCGACATGATGCGGATGTACATCCAGCCGATGTCGAACTCGTACCATTTGTTCGACAGCTTCGCCGACGTCGCGAACGTGTGGTGGTTGTTGTGCAGTTCTTCGCCGCCGATCACGATGCCCCACGGGAACAGGTTCGTGCTCGCGTCGGCCGAGTTGAAGTTGCGGTAGCCCCAGAAGTGGCCGAAGCCGTTGACGACGCCTGCCGCCCAGAACGGAATCCAGACCATCTGCACGGCCCATACGGTCAGGCCGAGCACGCCGAACAGCGCGACGTCGACCACCATCATCAGGCTCACGCCGAGGATCGGGTACTTCGAATAGATATTGCGTTCGATCCAGTCGTTCGGCGTGCCGTGGCTGAACTTGCGCATCGTCTCTTCATTCTTCGCTTCCGCGCGATACAGCTCGGCGCCTTCGAGGAACACCTTCCAGATGCCGCGCGTCTGCGGGCTGTGCGGATCTTCCTCGGTCTCGCACTTCGCATGGTGCTTGCGGTGAATCGCGGCCCACTGGCCGGTCAGCATGCCGGTCGTCATCCACAGCCAGAGGCGGAAGAAGTGGCTCGCGATCGGATGCAGTTCCAGTGCGCGGTGCGCCTGGCAACGGTGCAGGTAGACCGTCACGCCGATGATCGTGACGTGCGTGACGGCGAGCGCGAACAGCGCGACCTGCCACCACGAAAAATGCAGGAGCCCGTGGGAAAGAAAATCGAGCAGGGAATTCAACAAGGCAGTTACCTGTGATGAGATGAGAGCGATGCCGGCTCGCGCAGGCGTCAGAAAAATGAAAGCATACCGCGAATAGACTTGGATTTTACTTCAACCGTTCCAAGTCTTTGTAAAAAATGAATATTTTCTTGCCCTGGCGCAACCGGAACAGTCCACGGGCGGACTTGGAAAGGCCCGCGATCCGGTTCCGACCGCGGGATCGATACGATTGACGACCGACGCGCGCTATGCAGCCGGCGCGCGCCCGTCCGCCGCACCGTTACCGGCCACCGGATCGCCGGCCGCCGGATCGTGCCCCGCCGCCGCACCAGTGGCGGCAAAACCGTCCGGCAGCCCGACGACGCGCACTTCGCGCTGCGGAAACGGAATCGAAATCCCGTGCTCGCCGAACAGCCGCCAGATGTTGCGGTTCACGGCCGAACGCACGCCCGACGTGCCTTTCGCCGAATCCTCGATCCAGAAGCCGAGCTCCAGGTCGATCCCGTCCGCGCCGAAGCTCACCAGATAAGGGGTCGGCGCAGGCTCCGCCAGCACGCGCGGCACGTCCTTCGCGGCGTCGGCGAGCAGCACGAGCGCGTGCTCGACATCGCTCGTGTACGCGACCTGCACCGCGACCTTCGCATAACCGCGCGTCAGGTACGACGACTGGTTCTGCACGACGTCGGTGATCAGCTTCTCGTTCGGGATCAGCGTCTCGTTGCCGTCGAGGCCGCGCACGACCGTGTAGCGCGTGCGGATCTGCGTGACGACGCCCTGCAGCCCGCCGACGCTGATCGCGTCGCCGAGCCGCAGCGAGCGGTCGAGCAGGATGATGAAGCCCGATACATAGTTGCTCGCGATCTTCTGCAGCCCGAAGCCGAGGCCGACACCGACCGCGCCGCCGAACACGCCGAGCACCGTCACGTCGATGCCGACGAGCGACAGCCCGATCAGGATCGCCGCGAACACGAGCAGCGCGCGGCCGACCCGCGACAGCACGACCTTCAGGTTCGCATCGAGCGTGCTCGCGCGCGTGAGGCGATCCTCGAGCACCGAGCCAAGCCACATCGCGACCATCAGCGTCACGCAGACCCACAGCGCGCCGGAGATCAGCGACAGCAGCGTGAGGTGCGCATTGGCGACGCGGAACTGCACGCTGTCGAGCCAACCGAGCACGTCGTGCTGGATGCCGAGCACGGTCAGCACCATCGCGGCCCACACGACGGTCGACACGATCTTCTCGACGATCGACAGCCACGCATGCGTGTGGCCATCGCGCGCGAACACGCGCCGCGCGAAGAAGAACAGCACGTAGATCAGCCCGATGCCGAACAACGGCACGAGCGCGAGCGACAGCAGCGCCGTCGACATGAACGGGTCGAACGCAAGCTGCGCGACGCCCACGAAGATGCCGCCGAACAACGGAAACAAAGCGCGTTTCAAGCTATGCGCACCCGCACCGGGCGCGCGTCCGGCCGCCCGCCGGCGCGCATCGATCCGGCCGTGCACGAAGCGTGCGGCCACCCATGCGAAACACAGCGCGCCGACGAGGATCGCCGCCTGCCAGATCATCACCGGCTGGTGAAAGTCGCGAATCACCGATGCCAGCCGGTGCGACAGCAGGCGGCTCTGCAGATTCTCCATGTCCGTCCGTGCCGCCGTTACTGCGCGCGCCGCTCGAGCACCGCGGCGAAGAAGCCGTCGGTCGCGTGACGGTGCGGCCACAACGACAGGTAGTCGCCCGTCTCGAGTTCGATGCGCTGGTCGGCCAGCACCTTCTGCGCGGGCACCAGCACGAACTCGGGATGGTCGACCAGGAACTGCTCGACGATGCGCTCGTTCTCGGCGTCGAGCACGCTGCAGGTCGCGTAGACGAGCCGGCCGCCCTTCTTCACGAGGCGCGCGGCGCTCGCGAGGATCGACGCCTGCTTCGGCGCCAGCTCGTCGATCGCCGTGCGCGTCTGGCGCCACTTCAGGTCCGGATTGCGGCGCAGCGTGCCGAGGCCGCTGCACGGCGCGTCGACCAGCACGCGGTCGATCTTGCCGGCGAGCCGCTTGATCTTCGCGTCGTGCTCGCTGTCGATCAGCACGGGGTTCACGTTCGACAGCCCGCTGCGCGCGAGGCGCGGCTTCAGCTTCGCAAGGCGCTTTTCCGACACGTCGAACGCATAGAGGCGCCCGGTCGAGCGCATCATCGCGCCCAGCGCGAGCGTCTTGCCGCCCGCGCCCGCGCAGAAATCGACGACCATCTCGCCGCGGCGCGGCGCGACCAGCGAGCACAGCAACTGGCTGCCTTCGTCCTGCACCTCGATCTCGCCTTCCTCGAACAGCTTCAAGCGCGTCAGCGCCGGCTTGCCGACCACGCGCACGCCGAACGGCGCGAACGGCGTCGCACCCGCATCGATGCCGTTCGCGCGCAGCGCGTCGATCACCTGGTCGCGGGTCGCCTTCTGCGCGTTGGCGCGCAGGTCGAGCGGCGCCGGGTAGTTCAGCGCGGCCGCGAGCTGCGCGAGTTCCTCGGCATCGAAACGTGCCGACAGCGCCTGGTGGATCCAGTCCGGCAGGTTCGTGCGCACGCGCACCGGCAGGCTCGCGGGATCGATCTTCGACACGTGCTCGAGCCATGCAGACTCGGTGTCGGACAAAAACGGCTTCAGCGCATTGCGGCCGGCCGTCTGCATCAGGCCGAGCAGCGTGAGGCGCCGCGCGGGCGTGCCCGTGCCGCTCTCGGCGAGATGCGAAAACTCCATCTTCCGGCGCAGCACCGCGAACACGGCCTCGGCGATCACGCCGCGCTCGGCATGCCCGAGCTTCGGGTGCGCGCGGAAGAACCGGCTCGTCGTCGCGTCAGCGGGGCCGGCGAACTTCAGCACCTCGGCCAGCAAAGTCTCGGTCTGGCCGATCAGGAATCCGTGCAGCTTCATACGCCCTCACTCGTTTCGGTATGCGGTTGATCCGCGAAAATCCAGCGCGCCTCTTCCGGCGCCACCACTGCCCGGCCGTTCTCGAGGCGCAAACGCCCGTCGATGAACCAGCGCACCGCGCGCGGATACAACACATGCTCGACCGTCAGCACGCGCCGCGCGAGCGCGGCCGCGTCGTCGCCCGCGCGCACGGGCACCGCGCCCTGCGCGACGATCGCGCCGCTGTCGAGCTCGGGAATCACGAAGTGCACGCTCGCGCCGTGCAGCGCGACACCCGCGTCCAGCGCCTGCTGGTGCGTGTGGATGCCCTTGAAGCTCGGCAGCAGCGACGGGTGAATGTTCAGCAGCCGGCCTTCGTATCGTCTGACGAATGCCGGCGTGAGGATGCGCATGAAGCCCGCGAGGATCACGAGATCGGGGGCAAAGCGGTCGATCTCGGCGGCGAGCGCCGCGTCGAAGCTGTCGCGGCCGTCGAACGACCGGTGGTCGACCACCGCGGTCGCCACCCCGTGCGACGCGGCAAAAGCCAGGCCGGCCGCATCGGGCCGGTTGGCGATCACGGCAGCAACCTCGGCCGGCCAGCGTTCCTGCGCGCACGCGCGGACGATGGCCTCCATGTTGCTGCCGCGACCGGAAATCAGGATCACGAGTTTTTTCATCCGCGAATTTTACCATTCGCCCCCGCGTTTCCCGCCTTCTCGGCCGCCGGCCCGCCCGAACGTTTATAATCTTCTGCTTTGCGGCATCCCACCGCCCATTCCCCGACGCTGCATCCGCTATCGTGAAAGTCTTTCGCGGCCTGCCCAACGCCGAGAGCCGCGCCCCGTGCGCGCTGACGATCGGCAACTTCGACGGTGTCCATCGCGGCCACCAGGCCCTGCTCGCGCGCGTGCGCGCGGCAGCGGACGCGCGCGGACTGCCCGTGTGCGTGATGACTTTCGAGCCGCACCCGCGCGAATTCTTCAACCCGGCCGGCGCGCCACCGCGCATCGCGATGCTGCGCGACAAGCTCGAGGCGCTGCGCGAGCACGGCGTCGATCGCGTGGTCGTCGAGCATTTCAATCACACGTTCGCGAGCCAGTCGCCGCAGGCGTTCGTCGAGCGCACGCTGGTGAACGGGCTGCACACGCGCTGGATGATGGTCGGCGACGATTTCTGCTACGGCGCGAAGCGCGCGGGCACCTTCGACACGCTGAAGGCGGCCGGCGAGCAGTACGGCTTCGAAGTCGAGCAGATGGGCACGGTGGCGGGCAGCGACGGCACGCGCATCTCGAGCTCGGGCGTGCGCGCCGCGCTCGCGGCCGGCGATCTCGACGCGGCCGCGCAGGCGCTCGGCCACGGTTATGCGATCAGCGGCCACGTCGCGCACGGGCTGAAGCTCGGCCGCGACCTCGGCTTCCCGACGCTGAACCTGCCGATCGCGCACAAGCGGCCGGCGCTCGCAGGCATCTTCGTCGTGCAGGTGCACGGCCTCGGCCCCGACCCGCTGCCGGGCGTCGCGAGCCTCGGCCTGCGTCCGACCGTCGACGATTCGGGCCGCGTGCTGCTCGAAGTCCATCTGCTCGACTGGCACGGCGATGCGTACGGCAAGCTCATCCGCGTCGAATTCCTGAAGAAGCTGCGCGACGAAGCGAAATTCGACGATCTCGAGGCGCTGTCGCGCGCGATCGCACTGGACGTCGCGAATGCGCGCGCGTATTTCGTCGAGCGCGATCGTGCGCCGGGCAGCCGCGCAACGGGCTTCTCGACGTCGGCAACCGACCGAATTAGCTGATCCGGACGGCGGCGCCTGCGCGCCGCACCCACGCGCCGCACAGTCGCGCGCATACCCGATTCACGACGCACAAGCGTCCCCCGATTTGATAGCGATCCCATCATGAGCAACAAGAAAGCCGATTCGAAACCGCAGGCCAAGTATCCGGTCAACCTGCTCGACACGCCGTTCCCGATGCGCGGCGACCTGCCCAAGCGCGAGCCGCAGTGGGTCAAGGAATGGGAAGCGCGCGGCATCTACGACAAGATCCGCGCGGCCAGCAAGGGCCGGCCGAAGTTCATCCTGCACGACGGCCCGCCGTATGCGAACGGCGACATCCACCTCGGCCACGCCGTCAACAAGATCCTGAAGGACATCGTCGTCAAGTCGCGCAACATGGCCGGCTTCGACGCGCCGTACGTGCCGGGCTGGGATTGCCACGGGATGCCGATCGAGATCCAGATCGAGAAGCAGTTCGGCAAGTCGCTGCCGGCGGCCGAAGTGATGAGCAAGGCGCGCGCATACGCGACCGAGCAGATCGAGAAGCAGAAGGTCGGCTTCAAGCGCCTCGGCGTGCTCGGCGACTGGGCCAACCCGTACAAGACGATGAACTTCGTCAACGAGGCGGAAGAGATCCGCGCGCTCGGCAAGATCATCGAGAAGGGTTATGTGTATCGCGGGCTGAAGCCGGTGAACTGGTGCTTCGACTGCGGCTCGGCGCTCGCCGAAGCGGAAGTCGAGTACAAGGACCGCACCGATCCGACGATCGACGTGATGTTCGCGTTCGCGGAACCGGAAAAGACCGCGCAGGCGTTCGGCCTGCCGGCACTGCCGCGCGCCGAAGGCGGCATCGTGATCTGGACCACCACGCCGTGGACGATTCCCGCGAACCAGGCGCTGAACCTCCATCCGGAAATCGTCTACGCGCTGGTCGACACCGAGCGCGGGCTGCTGATCATCGCGGAAGAACGCGTCGCCGCATGCATGGAGGAATTCAAGCTGACGGGCCGCGTCGTCGCGACCACGCCAGGCGTGAAGCTCGCGAACCTGCGCTTCCACCACCCGCTCGCACCGGCCCACCCCGGCTACAAGCGCACCGCGCCCGTCTACCTCGGCGACTATGTGACGACCGACACGGGTACCGGCGTCGTGCACTCGTCGCCCGCGTACGGCATCGAGGACTTCATGTCCTGCAAGGCGCACGGGATGACCGATTCGGACTTCATCAACCCGGTGATGGGCGACGGCCGCTATATCGAATCGCTGCCGCTGTTCGGCGGCCTGTCGATCTGGGATGCGAACCCGAAGATCGTCGACGCGCTGAACGCGGCCGGCTCGCTGCTGCGCAGCGAGAAGTACACGCACAGCTACATGCACTGCTGGCGCCACAAGACGCCGATCATCTACCGCGCGACGTCGCAGTGGTTCGCCGGCATGGACGTCACGCCGCGCGCCGGCGGCAAGACGCTGCGCGAAACGGCGCTCGAAGGCGTCGACGCGACCGCGTTCTACCCGTCGTGGGGCAAGCAGCGCCTGTTCAGCATGATCGCGAACCGTCCCGACTGGACGCTGTCGCGCCAGCGCCAGTGGGGCGTGCCGATGGCGTTCTTCGTGCACAAGGAAACCGGCGAGCTGCACCCGCGCACGCTCGAACTGCTCGAGGAAGTCGCGAAGCGCGTCGAGCAGTCGGGCATCGAGGCGTGGCAGACGCTCGATCCACGCGAGCTGATCGGCGACGACGCGAACCTGTACGAAAAGAACCGCGACACGCTCGACGTGTGGTTCGACTCGGGCACGACGCACTGGCACGTGCTGCGCGGCTCGCACAAGGATCAACTGCAGTTCCCGGCCGACCTGTACCTCGAAGGCTCGGACCAGCATCGCGGCTGGTTCCACTCGTCGCTGCTGACCGCGTCGATGATCGACGGCCGCGCACCGTACAAGGGCCTGCTCACGCACGGCTTCACGGTCGACGGCGAAGGCCGCAAGATGAGCAAGTCGCTCGGCAACGGCGTCGACCCGCATGAAGTCGCGAACCGCCTCGGCGCGGAAATCATCCGCCTGTGGATCGCGTCGACCGACTATTCGGGCGAGCTCGCGATCTCCGAGGAAATCCTGAAGCGCGTGACCGAAGGCTATCGCCGCATCCGCAACACGCTGCGCTTCCTGCTCGCGAACCTGTCGGACTTCGACTACGCGCAGCACGCGGTGCCGGCCGACGAATGGCTCGAGATCGACCGCTATGCGGTCGCGTTCTCGGCGCAACTGCAGACGGAACTGCTCGGCCATTACGAGAAGTACGAATTCCACCCGGTGGTCGCGAAGCTGCAGACGTACTGCTCGGAGGATCTCGGCGGCTTCTACCTCGACGTGCTGAAGGACCGTCTGTACACGAGCGCGGCCGATTCGCGCGCACGCCGCTCCGCACAGACGGCGCTGTACCACCTGACGCAGGGCCTGCTGCGCGTGCTCGCGCCGTTCTTGTCGTTCACCGCGGAAGAAGCATGGAAGGTGTTCCAGCCGGCCAGCGACACGATCTTCACGGAAACCTACTACGCGTATCCGGAAGTCGCCGGCTCGGCCGCGCTGATCGAGAAGTGGGCGCTGCTGCGTGACGTCCGCGGCAACGTGACGAAGGCGCTCGAGGAAGCGCGCACCGCGAACCGCATCGGTTCGTCGCTGCAGGCCGAAGTGACCGTGCACGCGAGCGGCGCGCGCTACGACGCGCTCACGAGCCTCGGCGAAGACCTGAAGTTCGTGCTGATCACGTCGGCCGCGACGGTCGTCAAGGTCGACGACGAAGCGCAGGAAAGCGTCGACGTGGCCGCGTCGAAGTACCAGAAGTGCGAACGCTGCTGGCACTACCGCGAAGATGTCGGCGCGCACGCCGATCATCCGACGCTGTGCGGCCGCTGCTTCTCGAACCTCTTTGAAAACGGCGAAATCCGGAGCGCTGCTTAACTATGGCGAAAACCCTGTCGAAACCGGCCAGCGGCGCGCTTGCGCCCTGGCTCGGCATTTCGCTGATCGTAATCCTGTTCGATCAACTGTCGAAGATCGCGATCCTGAAAACGTTCGCGTACGGCGCGCAGCATGCGCTGACGTCGTTCTTCAACCTCGTGCTGGTGTACAACCGCGGCGCCGCGTTCGGCTTCCTGTCGACCGCAGGCGGCTGGCAGCGCTGGGCGTTCACTGCGCTCGGGATCGGCGCGACGCTCGTGATCTGCTTCCTGCTGAAGCGCCACGGCCACCAGCGGCTGTTCAGCCTGTCGCTCGCGCTGATCCTCGGCGGCGCACTCGGCAACGTGATCGACCGGCTCGTCTACGGTCACGTGATCGACTTCCTCGATTTCCACCTCGGCGCCTGGCACTTCCCGGCGTTCAACCTCGCCGATTCCGCGATCACGGTCGGCGCGGTGCTGCTGATCTACGACGAACTGCGTCGCGTGCGCGGCTCGCGCTAAGCGCGCATACTCGGCGTCGACGGCCGGCCTCGCGCCGGCCGTCCCGTTTGACCCTTGGAGGCCTGAGTTGGCACACGCAGAACTCGCAGGAAAACACCTCGTTCTCGGCCTGACGGGCGGCATCGCCTGCTACAAGATCGCCGAGCTCACGCGGCTGCTCACGAAGGCCGGCGCGACCGTGCAGGTCGCGATGACCGAAGCCGCCACGCAGTTCATCACGCCCGTCACGATGCAGGCGCTGTCGGGCCGGCCCGTCTATACGAGCCAGTGGGACGCGCGCATCGACAACAACATGGCGCACATCGACCTGTCGCGCGAAGCCGACACGATCGTGATCGCGCCCGCGTCGACGGATTTCCTCGCGAAGCTCGCGCACGGATTCGCGGACGACCTGCTGTCGACGCTGTGCGTCGCGCGCGACTGTCCGCTGCTCGTCGTTCCCGCGATGAACCGCCAGATGTGGCAAAACCCGGCCACGCAGCGCAACGTCGCGCAACTGCGCGCGGACGGCGTGTCGGTGCTCGGCCCGGATTCGGGTGCGCAGGCGTGCGGCGAAGTCGGCGACGGCCGCATGCTCGAACCCGACGCGATTTATGAAGCGATCGTCGCGCACTTCGCGCCGAAGGTGCTCGCGCACCGGCGCGTGCTGATCACCGCCGGGCCGACGTTCGAACCGCTCGACCCGGTGCGCGGCCTCACGAACCGCTCGAGCGGCAAGATGGGCTTCGCGCTCGCGCGCGCCGCGCAGCAGGCCGGCGCCGACGTGCATCTCGTCGCGGGGCCGGTCGCGCTCGACACGCCGTGGGGCGTGACCCGCCAGGACGTGCAGACCGCACAGCAGATGTACGACGCGGTGATGCAAGCGGTCGCCGATGCCGACATCTTCATCGCGGTGGCCGCGGTCGCCGACTGGCGCGTCGACCAGCCGGCCGAGCACAAGATGAAGAAGACGGCCGACCGCAAGATGCCGGCGCTCGCGTTCGTCGAGAACCCCGACATCCTCGCGTCGGTCGCGGCGCTGCCCGATCCGCCGTTCTGCGTCGGGTTCGCGGCCGAAAGCGCCGACCTCGACGTGCACGGCGACGAGAAGCGCAAGCGCAAGAACGTGCCGCTGCTGGTCGGCAACCTCGGCCCGCTGACGTTCGGGCGCGACGACAACGAAGTCGTGCTGTTCGAAGCCGCCGGCCTCACGCGCCTGCCGCGCGCACCGAAGGACGAACTCGCGCATGTGCTCGTCGCGGAAATCGCGAAGCGCCTGCCCGACAACCGCCTGATCTGATCCCCGCGCGGCGGCCCTCGCCGCCGCGCCCTTCCCGACCGATTCGACGACCGCATGAAACTCGACCTGAAGATTCTCGACGCGCGCATGCGCGACTACCTGCCCGCCTATGCGACCACCGGCAGCGCGGGCCTCGACCTGCGCGCGTGCCTCGACGCGCCGGTCACGCTGCAGCCGGGCGAAACGACGCTCGTACCGACCGGCCTCGCGATCCACCTCGCCGACCCCGGCTATGCGGCGCTGATCCTGCCGCGCTCGGGCCTCGGCCACAAGCACGGGATCGTGCTCGGCAACCTCGTCGGCCTGATCGACTCCGACTACCAGGGCCAGTTGATGGTCTCGACGTGGAACCGCGGCCAGACCGAGTTCGTGCTGAACCCGTTCGAACGGCTCGCACAGCTCGTGATCGTGCCGGTCGTGCAGGCGCAGTTCAACATCGTCGACGACTTCGCTGAAAGCGATCGCGGCGAAGGCGGCTTCGGCAGCACTGGCCGTCACTGAACGACGCGACGCACAAAAAAAGGGCCTCGCGGCCCTTTTTTTCGTTCGCCGTCATTCGCCGGCCGGCTGCGCGATCCGCGCGGGTACCGGTTCGCGTCGCCGCGCGTGCGCGATGCTCGCATAGATCACCATCGCGACCAGCACGCCGAGCAGCACGGCCGACGAGCCGACCGTACCGAGCGCGAGCCCGCCCTTCGCGACCGGCTTCGTCAGCAGGTCGCCGACCGTCGCGCCGAACGGGCGCGTGAGCACGAACCCGGCCCAGAACAGCAGCACGCCGGAGATCCGCGTGAAATAGTGCGCGAGCACGATCGCCGCAAGCAACCCGCCGATCAGCAGCGCGCCGCCGCCGAATCCGAGCCCCGAGCTGTCCGCGAGGAAATCGCCGAGCGCGGTGCCGAGCGTGTTCGAGAACAGGATTGCGATCCAGTACAGCAGTTCGACCTTGCGCGTGCGGATCAGGTCGACCGACAGCGATTCGCCGCTGAGCCGCCAGACCGCGAAGATCGCCAGCAGGATCGCGACGAGGATCGACGAGCCGGCCGCATAACCGAGGCCGAGCGTGCGGTCCATGAAGTCGGACATCGTCGTGCCGGCCGTGCTCGTCGCGACGATCACGGCCCAGTAGATCGCCGGGCGATAGCGCGTCGTCTTGAGCTGCGCGCCCAGCGTCACGAGAAAGAAGCCGAACAGCAGGATCGAACTCACCGCATAGCCGACGTTCAGCGTCATCGACAGCAAATCGCCGCCGGTTTCGCCGAGCGTCGTCGCGCAGATCTTCATGATCCAGAACGCAAGCGTGATTTCGGGAAGTTTGTTCATTCGAACCCCTTGTGCAGGAAAGCGGCGAGCCGACGCGTGCCGGCCCGCGTTGCAGACAGGATCGAATGTTAGTCGCCGCCGGCTTAACGGAACCTTAGCGAACGTGAAGATCGCGATGGCCGGCGGGCGCGGCCGTGGGCGGCCACGCTGGCACCGTCAGCGTGCGTGCTGGTGCCGGTAGTGCAGCGCATACGCGAGCGTCAGCAGCACGACGAACACGACGCCGACCACCATCGTCATCCGGAATTCGCGCGTGAACGCGGTCGTGAACAGGATCGCCGCGACGAGCCCCGCGCCGAGCAGGCTGCCGAACGGGTGACCCCACATCCGGAACGCGAGCGCGGGGCCGCGGTACCGCAAACGGAAGCGCAGATGCGTGACGAAGATCATCAGCCACGTGAACAGCGCGCCGAACATCGCGATCGCCATCATCACGGTGAACGCCGTGTCGGGCGCCAGCGCGACCAGCACGGCCGCCACCGCGACGCCGCTCGTCGAGATCCACAGCGCCGCACGCGGCACGCCGTTCGTGCCGAGCCGGCCGAATACCGCGGGCGCGAGCCGTGCGCGCGACAGGCTGAACATCATCCGCGTCGTCACGTAGAGCTGGCTGTTCATCGCCGACAGCGCCGCGATCAGCAGCACGAAGTTGATCACACCCGCCGCGTACGGTACGTGCGTCGCGGCCATCACCTTCACGAACGGGCTTTCGTCGGTGCCGGCCTGCGTCCACGGCACGATCGCGAGCATCAGCGACAGCGTCAGCAGGTAGAACAGCACGAGCCGGAACACCGTCGAGCGAAACGCGCGCGTGACCGCGTGCTGCGGATCGCGCGCTTCGCCGGCCGCGATCGCGACGGCCTCGATGCTCATGTAGCTGAAGATCGCGACGATCACCGCGACCCAGGTGCCCCACGGCCCCTTCGGCATGAAGCCGTCGTGCGCGGTGTAGTTCGCGAAACCGATACCCGATGCGGCCGGCGCCGACCACACGAGGTACGCGCCGAGCACGATGAACACGACGATCGCCGCGATCTTCAGCAGCGAGAATGCGTACTCGACCGAGCCGTACAGCGTGACGCTCGCGAGGTTCACGGCGATCAGCAGCGCGGAGAAGCCGATCACCCAGTACCAGCCGGGCACGGCCGGAAACCAGTACTTCATGAACACGGCGATCGCGCTGATCTCGGTGCCGATCGCGAACACGACCGCGAACCAGTACGCATAACGCACCAGAAAGCCCGCGAGCGGGCCGACGTAGTGTTCGGCATACGCGCCAAACGAGCCGGCCGTCGGATGCGCGACGGTCATTTCAGCGAGCGCGCCCATCAGCAGCAGCGCGATCAGCGCGCCGATCGCATAAGAGACCAGCACGCTCGGGCCGGCGAGCCCGATCGCGAACCCGCTGCCGAGGAACAGCCCCGTGCCGATCGCGCCGCCGATCGCGATCATCGCCATTTGCCCCGACGTCAGCGCGTGGCGTAACCCTTGTTCGCGCGCGACGATGTTGTCGAACGATCGTTGTTGTTGTGTCACTGCGTTACCACTCCCCTGCACCACCATTGCGCCGCCGGCGCCGGATAAAACGAAACGGCGCGGAGAACCTCCCGCGCCGTTCGCATGAACAACGAATTATCGCTTACTCGACTTCGACCGTCTCTTCGTTCGGCTTGTGCGGCGGATTCGCCAGCTTGTCGAACGACAACTGCACCTTGTCGCTTTCGTCGACGTCGACGGTCACGTGACCGCCGTTGACGAGCTTGCCGAACAGCAGCTCGTCGGCGAGCGCGCGACGGATCGTGTCCTGGATCAGCCGCTGCATCGGCCGCGCGCCCATCAGCGGGTCGAAGCCGTGCTTCGCGAGATGCTTGCGCAACGCGTCGGTGAAAAGCGCGTCGACCTTCTTCTCGTGCAGCTGTTCCTCGAGCTGGATCAGGAACTTGTCGACCACGCGCATGATGATTTCCTCATCGAGCGAGCGGAAGCTGATGATCGAATCCAGGCGGTTGCGGAACTCCGGCGTGAACAGGCGCTTGATGTCGGTCATCTCGTCGCCCGTTTCGCGGCGCGTCGTGAAGCCGATCGTCGCCTTCTGCATCGACTCGGCGCCCGCGTTCGTCGTCATGATGATGATGACGTTGCGGAAATCCGCCTTGCGGCCGTTGTTGTCCGTCAGCGTGCCGTGGTCCATCACCTGCAGCAGCACGTTGTAGATGTCCGGATGCGCCTTCTCGATTTCGTCGAGCAGCAGCACGCAATGCGGCTTCTTCGTGACGGCTTCGGTCAGCAGGCCGCCCTGGTCGAACCCGACATAGCCCGGCGGCGCGCCGATCAGGCGACTCACCGCATGACGCTCCATATACTCCGACATGTCGAAGCGGATCAGCTCGATGCCGAGCGTGAACGCGAGCTGGCGCGCCACTTCGGTCTTGCCGACGCCCGTCGGGCCGGAGAACAGGAACGCGCCGATCGGCTTGTCCATCTTGCCGAGGCCCGCGCGCGCCATCTTGATCGATGCCGCCAGCGCGTCGATCGCCGGATCCTGGCCGAACACGACGCTCTTCAGGTCGCGATCGAGCGTCTGCAGCTTGCTGCGGTCGTCCTGCGACACGCTCTGCGGCGGCACGCGCGCGATCTTCGAGATGATTTCCTCGATCTCGCTCTTGCCGATCGTCTTCTTCTGCTTCGACTTCGGCAGGATGCGCTGCGCGGCGCCCGCTTCGTCGATCACGTCGATCGCCTTGTCCGGCAGGTGACGGTCGGTGATGAAGCGCGCCGACAGTTCGGCCGCGGCCGACAGCGCACCCGACGAATACTTGACGCCGTGATGCTCCTCGAAGCGCGACTTCAGCCCGCGCAGGATCGCGACCGTCTGCTCGACGGTCGGCTCGCTCACGTCGACCTTCTGGAAGCGCCGCGACAGCGCCGCATCCTTCTCGAAGATGCCGCGATACTCGGTGAACGTGGTCGCGCCGATGCACTTGAGCGTGCCCGACGACAGCGCCGGCTTCAGCAGGTTCGACGCATCGAGCGTGCCGCCCGACGCGGCGCCCGCGCCGATCAGCGTATGAATTTCGTCGATGAACAGGATCGCGTGCGGGCGCTCCTTCAGTTCCTTCAGAACCGTCTTCAGGCGCTGCTCGAAATCGCCGCGATACTTGGTTCCCGCAAGCAACGCGCCCATGTCGAGCGAATAGACCTGCG
The DNA here is from genome assembly GCF_049805555.1 of Burkholderia sp. DN3021. Lineage (NCBI taxonomy): Bacteria > Pseudomonadati > Pseudomonadota > Betaproteobacteria > Burkholderiales > Burkholderiaceae > Burkholderia > Burkholderia sp. DN3021. Next base: position 80,430 of record NZ_JBNCAB010000024.1, read on the forward strand.
CATTCGCGAGGATGTCGGGCACTTCGCCGCGCGTGATGCGATAGGCGAGCCCTTCCGCGATCGCGGTCTTGCCGACGCCGGCCTCGCCGACGAGCAGCGGATTGTTCTTGCGGCGACGGCACAGCACCTGCACGACGCGCTCGACCTCGGGCTCGCGCCCGATCAGCGGATCGATGCGGCCGTCCTTCGCCATCTGGTTCAGGTTCTGCGTGAACTGCGCGAGCGGCGTTTCCTTCTGCGCATTCGCGTCTTCGCTTTCCGCGTTCGCATCGGTCGACTTCGCGGCCTCGCCGTTGTTCGTCTTCGCGATGCCGTGCGAAATGAAGTTCACGACGTCGAGGCGCGTGACGCCCTGCTGCTGCAGGTAGTACACCGCGTGCGAATCCTTCTCGCCGAAGATCGCGACCAGCACGTTCGCGCCGGTCACTTCCTTCTTGCCGTTCGACGTCGACTGCACGTGCATGATCGCGCGCTGGATCACGCGCTGGAAACCGAGCGTCGGTTGCGTATCGACGTCGTCGGTGCCCGGGACGGTAGGCGTGTTGTCGTGGATGAAATTGCGCAGGTTCTGACGCAGATCCTCGATGTTTGCCGCGCACGCGCGCAACACCTCGGCTGCCGTCGGATTATCCAGCAGGGCCAGCAGCAGATGCTCGACCGTAATGAACTCATGGCGCGCCTGGCGTGCTTCCATGAACGCCATGTGCAGGCTGACTTCCAATTCCTGGGCAATCATGCTTCCTCCATCACGCACTGCAGCGGATGCCCGGCCTGCCGCGCATGGGTAACGACTTGCTCAACCTTGGTCGACGCGATGTCCCGCGTATAGACCCCACAAACCCCTCGCCCTTCGCGATGGACCTTCAGCATGATCTGCGTGGCCGTCTCGCGATCCTTCTTGAAATACTCCTGGACCACCATCACGACGAATTCCATCGGCGTGAAGTCGTCGTTCAGCAGCACCACCTTGTACATCGAAGGCGGCTTGAGCTTCTGCTGCTTGCGTTCCAGGACGGTACTGTCCTGCTTGTCCGGGATAATCGCCATACACCCATTCTAAACAACTCGGACAGGCCCGCAATCCTGCCATTACCCGACCGACCGGCCGGCGCCCTCCCCGGTATCCCGGAACACGCGATCTTCTTCGTGCCATACGAAAGCCGGCTGCGGTGCCGGCTTTCACGCGTGGCGCGGAACACGAACCGTCAGGGGGAACCGCACCGGAACGTCGTATCCGCATCCAGTATCCCACAAGCCGGGACGACTCGAACGCGTGTCACTCGAGCCTGGTAGATGAGCCGATTATGCGGCTTTTCAAGTCCTCGCGCTTGGCCGCATGCTGCGAAGCAAAGCCGGAAAAACCCTGAAAATGGGTTCTTTACAACGGCCCTCTAACCGTCTAAAAATTCCTCTTGACACTCCAATAAAGAGCGCCAACAATCAAGCTGGCACTTTTTTCAAATCGCCGGTTGGCGAAATGAAAGAGGCCGAGGTGAGCTTGTGAGGGGGGAACGGCTGCATTTTCCGGTCGTTTAGCTTTTCGAGCGTGCTCGTGGTAAGTAGCAGCGACTGTGTGACAGGGGAAGTAGGTATGGCAACTGGTATCGTTAAGTGGTTCAACGACGCGAAGGGCTTCGGTTTCATCACTCCCGACGAGGGCGGTGAGGATCTGTTTGCGCACTTCTCGGCTATCACCATGAATGGCTTCAAGACGCTGAAGGAAGGCCAGAAGGTGAGCTTTGACGTCGTTCAAGGACCGAAGGGCAAGCAAGCGTCGAACATCCAGGCCGCATAAAGGCATCGGATATCGGACGAAGAAACCCGGCGCATTGCGCCGGGTTTCTTTTTTTTCAGGCCGGCCAATCGATAATCGATTGGCCGGCCTTTTCGTTCAATCCCGATTATTGAACATGCATTGTCTTGTCACGCATGCAGATCGAATACCGATCCGGTATGTGAAACATATTCACCGTTTCGTTACACGACCTTCAGCGTGCCCATCATGCCGAGATCCTCGTGTTCGAGAATGTGGCAATGAAACATGCGCTCGCCGGGCATGTCTTGCGTGACGAGAATCGTCACGGTTTCGCCGCTGCGCACATTCACGGTATCGCGCCATGCGCGCAACGGTTCGCTCGAGCGCGAGCCGCCCGACGCGCGCTCGGTCACCTGGAACTGCGTGCCGTGCAGGTGGAACGGGTGATCCATGTCGGTGGTATTGCGAATCTCCCACCGCTCGACGTCGCCGCGACGGCTCGTCAGCGTCGCGCGGTGCGGCGCGTAGGTTTCGCCGTTGATCGTGAAGCGCATGCCCGCCGGGCGGCCGTGCGCCGCGCCCTTCATCATCGCGTCCATATCCATTTCTTCGCCGAACTCGACCGTCTTGCGCGCAACCGGTTCGCCCAGCAGCGGCACCGCGCGCAGCACGGCGGGCAGCGCGCGCGCCTCGGCGGGCGCAAACGCGACATCGGCCAGCGCCAGCGCCGGATCGGGCGGCAGGCTGCCGTGGCCGTCGTCGTGCGACATCGCCATCTTGCGCCGGTCGTATTCGGCCGCCTGCAGCACCGCGCGCGACGCACGATCGCCGGCGCGCACCAGCAACTCCGCGCGCTCGCCCGGCGCAATCAGCAGCGACGTCACGCGGCGCGGCGCGTCGAACAGCCCGCCGTCGGTGCCCGCGTGCTCGAACGCACGGCCGTCGTCGAACGCGACGCGCAGGTAGCGCGCGCTGCACGCATTCCATACCCGCCAACGCTCGTCGCCGGCGACGTCGATCCGCGGTCGGCGTGCGCCGTTGACCAGCACGAACTGACCTTCACGGCCGTTCATCCAGTCCATCATGTCGTTCGGTGCAATCGTGCCGTCGCGCGCAAGCTTCAGGTCCGACACGAACAGGTTGCGCTCGGGCCAGCCGACGAGCGGATCGTCCGCGGCGCGCACGACGAACGGGCCGGCCAGCCCGCGAAACACCTGCTCGGCCGTCATCATGTGCGGATGCGGGTGGTACCAGTAGGTGCCGGCGCTGCCCTTCGGCAACGTAAAGCGGTACACGCGCGACGCGCCGGGCGCGACCGGATCGGACGGATTGCCGTCCTGATCGGGCGGCACGGGCAGCCCGTGCCAGTGGATCGTCGACGGCTGCGGCAGTTTGTTCACGAACCGGATCTCGACCTTGTCGCCCTCGCGCACGTCGATCAGCGGGCCGACGACGGGGCCCTGCGTGCCCGCACCGAACTGCCAGAAGGTGGTCGGCCGCGCACCGTGCAGCATCGGCCGCGCAACGGGCTGCGCCACCAGCGTGGCCCGGAACGTGCCGGGCTCGCGGCTTTCGTTCGCGAGCGTGCGCAACGTCGCGAGCGGCGCGCCGGCCGGCAGCGCGTCGGCGGCCGCGAGCG